>NZ_CEXQBZ010000026.1:0-13634 GCF_982712965.1 Neisseria flava
CCGAAAACGGTATCCAAACGTCTTGATTTGAGTTTTTGTATTTTTGCCCGACGGGGTGAAAAATACAGTTGCTACATGTCGGTTTTAAAGTTTGTGCCGCCCACAGGTAGGGTGCGTGGCGTAGCCATGCACGCAGTTAGTAGAGATTCAGGCTACGGTTTACTGCGCCACATCAATGGAAACACGATCAAAAAGAACGGTATTTCCAACAGTGTTCAACTGGTAGCGTGGGCTATGCCCGCGAAAATATAAAAGGTCGTCTGAAACCTGTACACAGGCTTTCAGACGACCTTTGCTTTCCAAAAACAAACCGTGGGCAGAGCCCACGCTACGGTTGGGTCAACGCATCCACCATCTTTAAAACTCCTCCTCTGAAAATACAAAAATATCTCAACTTATTATTGCAAAGGCCTCAGGTTTTCAGACGACGCTTGAGGTCGTCTGAAAGTTTGAAACAATGGTATGGTTTGAGACGGCAAAAAACGCGTGCGTGCGTACCGCACACACCCTACACCTCGGTTTTAAAGTTTGTGCTACCCACAGGTAGGGTGTGTGGCGTAGCCACGCACGCGGTTAGTAGAGATTCAGGCTACGGCTTACTCCCCATGCCGTCATTCCCGCGCAGGCGGAAATCCATTTTTGAATCTCAGCAACCGTTTTGCAAACATTTGATCTCAGACTTACAGCGTAGCGTGGGCTTTGCCCGCGGATGAAGATAGCGAAAAACACCCTTTAGAGCAGGCTCTATATTTTCGCCACCACCTACAAAGACAAGGTTTTCAGACGATCTTTGTGATGTAAATAACGCGGTTATCTTTACACCAATGCGTTGTCAAACCCTGTCCGTGGACAAAGCCCACGCTACGGCCGGCTGTTTTGCAAACACCCGTTGCATAGGGTTTCCAGTGGATTCCCGCCTGCGCGGGAATGACGGAATTGTAATCTTTACCATCATCTCGGCGCGTGTGTTGTCCGCAAACGCCTTCGCTGAAAAAATGCAAAAAGGTCGTCTGAAACCCTATTCCCAAGCTTCAGACGACCTTTGTTCCATTCGACCTACAACACAGCCGCCGCTTTCTTCAACACCTGCCAGGCATATGCCTTCAGGCGCGGTTGGCGCAGCAGGCGGGCGGGGTGCGGGATGGTGAAATACGGTATGCCGCCACACAATTCGTCCATGACCGCCATCATTTCTTTCTGTTCGAAAACCTGACCTAAAAACAATACCGCACGGGCTTGGGACGATTCCAATTCATGCTTCAGTGCAGGCAATTCGGAGTGGATTTGCGCTTCCGAAGGATGCGGGCTGAACACCGGGGCGGCTTTCACCCAACTGGTTTTGTGCGCCTGCTGCGGGCTGAGTCGGATGGCGGCGAGCATATTGTCCAGCAGGATGCCGGTTTCGCCGTGGAACAATTCGCTGTGCAGCGTATCTTCGGTCGACGGGCAGATGCTGACCACCATCAGGTGCGCGGTTTTGACTGTGGCGGACAGGCGCGGGAGGTCGTCTGAATGGTGCGGGGCGGCAGGCAAATCTGCCGTGTTTCGGATGCTGCGGGCTTGTTTGTCCGCAGGCGTTTCCTGCTTGGGTTTCGTGTCGGGCTGACGGGCCGCTTCGACAGCCGCGGTTTGCGGAGATGGCATTTCGCGCTCGGGTACGTCCTGTTGGTTTCCGCCGTGTACGGCCGCCATTGCCGACAGACGCGCCTGATGCGCCCCTGCCGACAGGGTGCGTTCCTGACGGGGGATGGTCGTCTGAACCGACGCTGCCGCGGGTTTGGGCATACCGGCTTTGGGAGCGGTCAAAGCAGCGGGAACGGTTTTTGCCTCGCGCTTGAGCCACATCGGCCCCAGTCCCAAGGCTTCGTGCAAATGGAGGTAACGGCTGCTTAACATGGTTTTTCCATCAAAATTGCGTCTTCATATCCGCCCTCGAGCAGGGGGTAATAATTTTTCCGCCGGCCTGTTTCGATAAAACCGTATTTGCGGTAGAGGCCGATGGCGGCGGCATTGCCTGCGCGGACTTCCAACAACAGGCGAGATACGCCTTGGCTTGAGGTCGTCTGAAACCAATATGCCAAAAGTTTTGAGGCGATGCCTTGTCGGCGGCACGCCGGGGCGGCGGCAATCAGGTGCAACTCGGACTCGCCGCAGATTTCGCGCCAGACGGCAAAACCGCAGATTTCGCCTCCACATTCGCAGACGCAAACGGTATCTGCAGGATTTGCCACCGCTTCGAGAAACTGCCGTTCCGACCAAGGTGAGGGATTGCCCGCCGCATCGATTGCGGTCAGTGCGGCACAGTCATCAGAGCTTGCACAGCGGATGTTCATGGTTTCGCCTTCCTTTGCGCCTGCTCTTTCGCCGTCAGGGCGATTTTGTCGCGGACGTATAACAATTCGGCATGCGCGGCGTCTGCCGCCGGATAACGCCCGCTCAGTGCCAGCTCGAGAAAATAGGCGGCAGTCGGCATGGACGGTATGCCGTCGAAAGGCGGCTTGTCAGCCAAAGCAAAGGCGTTGCCCACACCCGCTCCGAAGGTTTGCCCTTGCGGCAAAACGATTTCCGAAGCCTTGCCGACATGATAATCGCCCAAACGCGTATGGGATTGCGTATCAAACCACGCATAAAACACTTCGCCCATACGCGCATCGGTCGCCGCCAATACGCAAGGGCAGTCGGGAACCAAATAAGCCGCCGCGTCCAGACTCGGCACGCCGATAACGGGCGTGTCGAAAGGGGTTGCCAAACCCTGCACGACACCCGCCCCGATACGCAATCCGGTGAACGCGCCCGGCCCTTGCGCATAAACGATGCCGCCCAAATCCGACGCGCCTATGCCCGCCTGTTCGAACAACACGCGAATCTGCGGCAGGATGAGTTCTGACTGGCGCGTACCGACGTTTTCATGATACAGGCGCACCTCTCCGTCCGCACGCAAAGCGAGTGAAAGAAAAGACGTACCGGTATCGACGGCAAGGATGGGACGTGAAGTATCAATGAGCATGGAATCTGTCCGTAATGTGTTGAAACGGCATTATAACATTGCCCGCAGAAGCAGTTGCTTGGTATAGTTTGCCCGTTTTCAGACGACCTTTCCCCAAAGGTCGTCTGAAAACCCTGCCGCAACGCAGTTAAAACGGACACGAAAAGTCCCGCCCAAACCGATTTCCAACAACCTGCTCCAATCCCAAAACCATGACGGCACCCCTACTAACCGACTATATCGGACGCTTCGCCCCCAGCCCCACCGGCCTGCTCCACATCGGCTCGCTGCTGACCGCGCTTGCATCCTACGCCGATGCACGCGCAAACCGGGGCAAATGGCTGGTCCGCATGGAAGACCTCGACCCGCCGCGCGAAATGCCCGGTGCCGCCGCGCATATCCTGCACACGCTCGAAGCCTTCGGTTTCGAATGGGACGGCGAAGTCGTTTGGCAGAGCCGCCGCCATTCGCTGTACAGGGACGCCTTGGGTCGTCTGAAAGAAAAAGGCCTGCTCTATCCCTGCTATTGCAGCCGCAAAGACTGGCAGGCGGCCGCCGCCCAAGGTGCCGACGGATTCGTTTACAACGGACGCTGCCTCCGACCCGAAGACCGCCCGCACACCGACAAACCGCCCGCATGGCGCATCCGCGTCAACGACGAAACCATCGGTTTTGACGACGGTATAGTCGGACATTACGCCCAAAACCTAGCCCGCGACATCGGCGACTTCGTCCTCTTGCGCGCCGACGGATTTTGGGCGTACCAGCTTGCCGTCGTCGCCGACGATGCCGACCAAGGCATCACACACATCGTGCGCGGGCAAGACCTGCTCGTTTCCACCCCGCGCCAAATCTACCTGCAACGCTGTCTCGGCTTCGCTACTCCGCATTACGCCCATCTCCCGCTTTTGGTCAACAAACACGGGCAGAAATGGTCGAAGCAGACGCTTGCCCCCGCCTTGGACGAAAACCATAAAGAACAATTACTCCGCCAAGTCCTGCAATACCTCAACCTTCCGCCCGCACCCGAAGTTTCCCGCCCACAGGCGCTTTTATCTTGGGCGATAGAACACTGGCAGCCGCATAAAATACCGATACATGATATAGTTACGGAGTAGATTGGCGAGATTGCAACAAATTACTCGAGATATTATTCGAATGTAATTATTTTTTTACATAACCCGCACATTAATACTTCATATTTACTATAATCGCCGTAACCAAATGCATAACGGGAAGACGGCCATCCGTGCCGACTTTTTACCCGACCGTCAAACTTAAAAATAACAAAAGAAAATCATTATGTTAAGTGTCATTATTGTTGAAGACGAAGTGCTCGCCGCAGAACGCCTGCGCATCTTGCTGGAAGAGTGCAACGTCGTCATCCTCAACGTATTCCACCACGCTCAGCCCGCTTTGGACTGGTTGAGTATGCACGAAGTCGATATCGTATTTGCCGACATCGGACTGCCCGAAATTACCGGACTCGAGCTGGTCGAACGCATCAAGCGTGTCGCCAAACGCCAGCCCGAAATCATCTTCACCACCGCCTACGAAGAACACGCCTTACGCGCCTTCGAACTGGCGGCGGCCGACTACCTGCTCAAACCCATCCGCTCAACCCGCCTACAGGCGGCATTGGACCGGGTCAGCGAAAAATACCGCGAAAAAGCCGACGACTTTACCCATTTCCAAGTCTTCAGCCGCGACCGCATGATCGAAATCCCGTGGCAGCAGGCGCGTTATCTGATGGCGGAACACAAAACCGTCTTTCTGGTTACCGGCGACAGACAAAGCTACGAACTGCCCAAAACCTTGGTCTACTGGGAAGAATTGTTGGGCGAAAAAATCATCCGTCTCCACCGCAACGCCCTCGCCTTCCGCCACACATTAGACTACCTGATACGGTTGGACGACGACGATGACAGCGATTCCGCCTGGGGCGCGCAGATATTGGACATCCCCAAACCCCTGCCCGTCAGCCGCCGCCAGCTTTCCGCCATCCGCAAAATCCTCAAAAGCAAGGTGTAGATTTGCCGATAAAGCCCGAACCCTGCCTTTCATACGCAGGGTTTTGTTTTTCGGGTTCAACCTGCTGTTCATCAGGTGCATTAAAGTAAAAAAAATCGCAAGCCAAAATGAAAACAGGACATTTGTCAGCCACCTTTGCCGACTGCGCAGGAATGACGGCATTATCAGATCATCCTTTAGAGCGTGTTCATAGTCTTCGTAGCAGGACTCCCAAGAAAGCCAAAGCTACCATTTGCAGACTGGTACTCAACTTACGCTCGCAGTTTTTCCAAAGCCGCCTGTTCTTTTCCAACTAGGAAAAGCTGCGCTCTACTACCCATCGCTTCGGCAATACTGCAAAACGGTGCAATTCGTTTCGTTTGGCAATCTCTACCTCCGCACCAATCAACTCCTGTACCGACGAAGCAAATGCCTTTACCCGTGTAACCACCGTCAGCAAGGATTTTTTGTATCGCACCAAGATTATCCCGCCCACGTTCCAATGCCACCAGGCAGCCTTTTCTATCCGTAACATCCGCCGTCGTTACCGCAAGGGCATGCGGCAAACCTTGCGTGTCAACCGCTATATGTCGCTTGATACCGCTAACCTTCTTGCCCGCATCGTAGCCTTTTTCCATGGCGGTATCCGTGTTCTTCACACTCTGCGCATCAATAATCAGGAAAGTAGTTGCTTCATAGCGCCCCTGCTTGCGGCGCTCCGCAACTACCTGATTTTTTTAATGCTTCCTCAAGGATGCTGATGTCACTCTCGCGTGGTTCGGTCCATCTCTGGAAGTAGGAATGCACGGTGCGCCATTTGGGGAAGTCGCCCGGCAAAGCGCGCCAGGAGCAGCCAGTGTGTTGCAGGTAGAGAATGGCACAAAAGACATCGTACAAGTCCACCTGGCGTGGCGCTGTGCGTTTACGGGCACTTTCCAGCAGGGGAAGGAGGGGCGCAAATTGCTCGCGACTGATATCGCTTGGGTAGGTTTTTCTGTTCATGCCGATAGTTTACAGCAGAGGCTGAGACAATGAACACGTTCTTAGGACTTGGCGACAAATAATCGCCGCCCGTCATCGAATCCCACGCTAGTCAGGGAATAGGAAAAGTTCGCCTCTTCGGCAAACAAGGTCGTCTGAAAACAAACGCCGCAGGTTGTGTTCAACCTGAAGCCGTTTTCAGACGACCTTTTGTCTGGTTTGGAAAGTCGGCGGGTTGAATTTAAATCAGGACTGGCAGTGCCGTGCCGTATGGATTTGAACTTAACCCATACCCTTCAAAACAAAACAGGCGGCTTGGATGGCCGCCCGTTGGATTGTCCCGTTGTTTATTTGATGATTTGGTTCAGCTCGCCTTTGGCGTAGCGGTTTGCCATTTTTTCAAGGGAAACGGGTTTGATTTTGCCTGCCTGCCCTTCGCAGCCGAATGCGAGGTAACGGTCGAGACAGATTTGTTTCATGGCTTCGACGGTTTTGCTCAGGTATTTGCGCGGGTCGAATTCGGACGGGTTTTCTGCCATGAAGCGGCGGATGGCGCCGGTGGAGGCGAGGCGCAGGTCGGTGTCGATATTGACTTTGCGCACGCCGTGTTTGATGCCTTCGACGATTTCTTCTACGGGTACGCCGTAGGTTTCGCCGATTTTGCCGCCGTATTCGTTGATGACTTTCAGCCATTCTTGCGGAACGGAGCTGGAGCCGTGCATGACGATGTGGGTGTTGGGCAGGGCTTGGTGGATTTCTTTGATGCGGTCGATGCGCAATACGTCGCCGGTGGGCGGACGGGTGAATTTGTATGCGCCGTGGCTGGTGCCGACGGCGATGGCGAGCGCGTCCACGCCGGTGTCTTTAACAAAGCGCACGGCATCTTCGACGCTGGTCAGCATTTGGTCGTGGGTCAGTTTGCCGACTGCGCCTACGCCGTCTTCTTCGCCTGCTTCGCCGGTTTCGAGGTTGCCCAATACGCCGATTTCGCCTTCGACGGATACGCCGCAGGCGTGGGAGAAGTTAACGACGGTACGGGTGACGTCGACGTTGTATTCGTAGGTGGACGGGGTTTTGCCGTCTTCCATCAGCGAGCCGTCCATCATGACGGAGGAGAAGCCCAGTTGGATGGAGCGTTGGCACACGTCGGGCGATGCACCGTGGTCTTGGTGCATGACGACGGGGATGTGTGGGAATTCTTCGACGGCCGCCAGAATCAGGTGGCGTAAAAACGGCGCGCCTGCATATTTGCGCGCGCCGGCGGATGCTTGAACGATAACGGGGGCGTTGACTTGGTCTGCGGCTTCCATGATGGCGCGCATTTGTTCGAGGTTGTTGACGTTGAATGCGGGCAGGCCGTAGCTGTTTTCGGCGGCATGGTCGAGCAGTTGGCGCATGGATACGAGTGCCATTTAAATCTCCTTGGTAAGGTAGCGGGATGGTGATGTGGGAAATTATAATGTTTTTCTTATTAAAAAACTACACAGGGCTACATCAGTTTTATATATTAATGAGATTTTGGGCGGCTGCGGCGGGCAAACGGTGCGGTCGGCATTTATCTGACATGGTTTATAATAACGGTTTGTTTTTGGGGTCGTCTGAAACGGCGGCGGGAGGTGTGTGATGGCTAAGTTGGCAGTGGCGGATGTGGATGCGGTGTTGTTTCAGACGACTTTGCGCGTGCAGGTGGGCGATGTGAATTACGGCGGCCATCTGGCGAACGATGCCGTTTTGCGCTTGTGCCATGAAGTGCGGATGCGTTGGCTGGCGGGTTTGGGCTGGAGCGAAACGGACGCGGGCGGCGCGGGGCTGATTATGGCGGACGCGGCGGTGCAATATTTGGCACAAGGTTTTTACGGCGATGAATTGTCGGCGGAAATGGGCGTCGAGGACATCGGCAAGGGCGGGTTTGCGCTGCTGTTCCGCCTGACGCGCATCGCGGACGGCAAGGTGCTGGCGCGGACGCGCACGGGCATGGTGTGTTTCGATTATGCGCGCCAAAAGGTTTGCCGGTTGCCTGAGGCTTTGAAAACCGTGTTGGAGGTCGTCTGAAAAATGTTGGCGCGCGATTTCGGGCTGTCTTTGGACGGCTATTTGAAAATGTTGGGGCAACAGGGCAAGTCGGCGCACACGCTGTCTGCCTACGGGCGCGATTTGACCGAACTTGTGCGGCTTTTGACGGAAGGGTCGTCTGAAACGGCGCAGGATTTGACGCGGCGCGATTTTGTGGCGGCGTTGAAACGGCTGTCGCAACAAGGCTTGAGCGAACGGACGCTGGCGCGCAAATTGTCGGCGTGGCGGCAATATTGCGGCTGGCTCGTGCAGTCGGGCATGATGGACAACGACCCGACCTTCAACCTGAAAGCCCCGCGCCTGCCCGAACGCCTGCCCAAAGCCCTGCCGCAGGAAGAGTTAAACCATATGCTCGACAGTGCGCCCGTTGATGACGGTTTGGCGGTGCGCGACCATGCCTTGTTTGAACTGATGTACGGCAGCGGCCTGCGCCTGAGCGAGATACACGGCTTGGATTTGGGCGATGTGTTGCTGGACGAAGGCTGGGTGAGCGTAACCGGTAAAGGCAGGAAAGAGCGGCAAGTCCCGCTGTCGGGCAAAAGCGTCGAAGCCTTGCGCGCCTATCTGTCCGAACGCGTAGCGGCAGACGGCGAAGCCGCGCTCTTTACCGGCAAAAACGGCACGCGACTCGGGCAGCGACAAATCCAAAAACGCCTTCAGGCATGGGCGGTGCAGCAGGGCAGCGGGCAACACATTTCCCCGCACATGATGCGCCACAGCTACGCCAGCCACCTTTTGCAATCCTCACGCGACATCCGCGCCGTGCAAGAACTGTTGGGACACAGCAACCTCTCGACCACGCAGATTTACACCAAACTGGATTTCGACCATCTGGCCAAGGTTTACGACGAGGGGCATCCGCGGGCGAAACGGAAAAAGTAATTCAATAAAATCAACGGAAAACATCATGATCAGCATTTTCGACATTTTCAAAATCGGCATCGGCCCTTCCAGCTCCCACACTGTCGGCCCCATGAAAGCCGCCGCCGCCTTTTCAGACGACCTCAAACAATCAGGACTGGACGCGCAAACCGAGCGCATCGTCATCGACATTTACGGCTCGCTGGCACTGACAGGACGCGGACACGGCACATTCGACGCCCTCTTGCTCGGCTTGGAAGGCAGCCTGCCGCACGACATCCCCCTCGCCGACATCCCCGACCGTCTCGAACGCATCCGCACGCAACACATCCTCCGCCTCAACGGACGCGAAATCCGCTTCAACCCCGACCGCGACCTGAATATACGCGGCGACCAAGTGTTGCCCAAACACCCGAACGGACTGAATTTCACCGCCTACGGCAAAGACGGCGGCAAACTCAAAGAACAAATTTACTACTCCGTCGGCGGCGGTTTTATCGTTACCGATCAAGAGTTTGACCAACAAGCCGAACAAACGCGCCCAGTCCCCTACCCTTACACCAGCTGCGCCGAACTGCTCGCCCAATGCCGCATGAACCAGCTCGACATCTCCGAAGCCGTGTTGGCAAACGAAGCCGCGCTTGCCGGTTGCAGCGAAGCCGAAATCCGCCGCCGCGTCGCCGGCGTTGCCGACGTTATGGAAGGCTGCATCAAACGCGGGCTGGCGGCAGACGGCGAACTGCCCGGCGGCTTGAACGTCCGCCGCCGCGCCCCGCAGCTTGCCGCCAAACTCAAAGCCCTGCGCGAAACCGAAATCGTCAACACCCAACTCTGGCCCATGGTTTACGCCATGGCGGTCAACGAAGAAAACGCCGCAGGCGGACGCGTTGTTACCGCCCCGACCAACGGCGCCGCGGGCATCATCCCCGCCGTCCTGCACTACTTCCGCAAGTTCAACCCGCACGCCACACAAGAGCGCGTCGAAAACTTCCTGCTCACCGCAGGCGCCATCGGCATCCTCTACAAAACCAACGCCTCCATCTCCGGCGCGGACGTCGGTTGCCAAGGCGAAGTTGGTGTCGCCTGCTCCATGGCGGCGGGCGCATACGCCGAAGTCATCGGCGGCACGCCCAAACAAGTGGAAAACGCCGCAGAAATGGCGATGGAACACCATTTGGGGCTGACCTGCGACCCCGTAGGCGGACTGGTGCAAATCCCCTGCATCGAACGCAACGGCATCGCCGCCGAAAAAGCCCTCAAACTCGGCACCCTCGCCCTGCTGGAAGACGGCACGGACAAAAAAGTCTCGCTCGACGAAGTCATCCAAACCATGCTGCAAACAGGGCGCGACATGAAGTCCACCTACAAAGAAACCTCGCTTGCCGGACTCGCCATCACCCTACAGAAAAAAGCCGTCCCCGTATCCGTCCGCGTTGTGGAATGTTGAAAACGGAAAAAATATGAAAAAGGTCGTCTGAAACCGAGTACAAACAGGTTTCAGACGACCTTTCCGCCCACCCGAAACGCTGAATTTTCCAGCAAAATCAGGTATAATAACGGTCTATTTCCGTCCGTCGGACAGCTTGACCGTCCGGGTGGCGCGTTCAACTGTCGTTCAGACGACCTCAGCAGAAATTCTTTTAAAAAATCTTACAGATAAAGACCATGACTGACCAAAAACACGAAGAATACGGCGCCGACAGCATACAAGTGCTGGAAGGCTTGGAAGCGGTACGCAAACGCCCCGGTATGTATATCGGCGACACGCAGGACGGCAGCGGCCTGCACCACATGGTGTTCGAAGTATTGGATAACGCCATCGACGAAGCACTGGCGGGACATTGCGACAAAATCACCGTAACCATCCATGCCGACAATTCCGTCAGCGTGGCCGACAACGGGCGCGGTATGCCCACCGGCATCCACCCGAAAGAAGGACGCTCCGCCGCCGAAGTCATCATGACCGTATTGCACGCGGGCGGCAAGTTCGACAACAACAGCTACAAAATCTCCGGCGGCCTGCACGGCGTGGGTGTGTCCGTCGTCAACGCGTTGTCCGACTGGGTCACGCTGACCATCTACCGCGACGGCAAAGAACACTTCGTCCGCTTCGTGCGCGGCGAAACCGAAGAGCCGTTGAAAGTTGTCGGCGATTCCGACAAAAAAGGCACGACCGTGCGCTTCCTCGCCAGCGCGGAAACCTTCGGCAACGTCGAATACAGCTTCGACATCCTCGCCAAACGCATCCGCGAACTTTCCTTCCTGAACAACGGCGTGGACATCGAATTGATCGACGAGCGCGACGGCAAACACGAAAGCTTCGCCCTTTCCGGCGGCGTGGCCGGGTTCGTGCAATACATGAACCGCAAAAAAACGCCGTTGCACGAAAAAATCTTCTACGCGTTTGGCGAGAAAGACGGCATGAGTGTCGAATGCGCGATGCAATGGAACGACAGCTATCAGGAAAGCGTACAGTGCTTCACCAACAACATCCCGCAGCGCGACGGCGGTACGCACCTGACCGCACTGCGCCAAGTGATGACGCGCACCATCAACAGCTACATCGAAGCCAACGAAGTCGCCAAAAAAGCCAA
Organism: Neisseria flava; assembly: GCF_982712965.1. Lineage (NCBI taxonomy): Bacteria > Pseudomonadati > Pseudomonadota > Betaproteobacteria > Neisseriales > Neisseriaceae > Neisseria > Neisseria flava. The sequence continues at coordinate 11,506 of NZ_CEXQBZ010000026.1, forward strand.
AGTTGAAACCGCCGGCGACGATATGCGCGAAGGTTTGACCTGCGTGTTGTCCGTCAAACTGCCCGACCCCAAATTCTCATCGCAAACCAAAGACAAACTGGTTTCCAGCGAAATCGGCCCCGTCGTCAACGAAGTCATCAACCAAGCACTGACCGACTTCCTCGAAGAAAATCCGAACGAAGCCAAAATCATCACCAGCAAAATCGTCGATGCCGCCCGCGCGCGCGAAGCTGCGCGCAAAGCCCGCGAAATCACCCGCCGCAAAGGCGTGATGGACGGCTTGGGGCTACCCGGCAAACTCGCCGACTGCCAAGAAAAAGACCCTGCCTTGTCAGAGCTTTACCTGGTCGAGGGCGATTCCGCAGGCGGTTCTGCCAAACAAGGCCGCGACCGTAAATTCCAAGCCATTTTGCCGCTCAAAGGCAAAATCTTGAACGTCGAAAAAGCCCGTTTTGAAAAAATGCTCGCCAGCCAAGAGGTCGCCACCCTGATTACCGCGCTGGGCGCAGGCATCGGCAAAGAAGAGTTCAACCCCGAAAAACTGCGTTACCACCGCATCATCATCATGACCGATGCCGACGTGGACGGTGCGCACATCCGCACCTTGCTCCTGACCTTCTTCTACCGCCAAATGCCCGAGCTGGTCGAACGCGGCTATATCTACATCGCCCAGCCGCCGCTCTACAAAGCCAAATACGGCAAGCAGGAGCGTTACCTCAAAGATGAGCTTGAAAAAGACCAATGGCTGCTCGGCCTCGCTTTGGAAAAAGCCAAAATCGTTTCAGACGGCCGCACCATCGAAGGTGCAGAGCTTGCCGACACCGCCAAACAATTCCTGTTGGCGAAAACCGTTATCGAACAGGAAAGCCGCTTCGTGGACGAACTCGTCCTGCGTGCCATGCTGCACGCGTCGCCCATCGATTTGACGTCGTCTGAAAACGCCGATAAAGCCGTTGCCGAACTTTCCGATCTGCTCGACGAAAAAGAAGTCGCCCTCGAACGCATCGAAGGACACGAAGGCAACCGCTTCATCAAAATCACCCGCAAGCTGCACGGCAACGTCATGGTCAGCTACATCGAACCCAAGTTCCTCAACAGCAAAGCCTACCAAACCCTCACCCAAACCGCCGCCGCGCTCAAAGGCTTGGTCGGCGAGGGCGCCAAGCTTTATAAAGGCGAGAACGAGTACGACGTGGACAGCTTTGAAACCGCGCTGAACATCCTGCTCCAAAACGCCCAAAAAGGCATGTCCATCCAGCGATACAAAGGTTTGGGCGAGATGAACCCCGAACAGCTTTGGGAAACCACGATGGACCCCGCCGTGCGCCGTTTGTTGAAAGTGCGCATCGAAGACGCCATCGCCGCCGACGAAGTGTTCGTTACCCTGATGGGCGATGAAGTCGAACCGCGCCGCGCCTTCATCGAAAACAATGCCTTGATTGCGCAAAATATCGACGCTTGATAGGGGGTGAAACATGAAAAGGTCGTTTGAAAATGGGGATTTCCGGTTTTCAGACGACCTTTTTTGATTGGTGGGAACCAAGACAGATAAAACAAATACGGCAGATTCATTTATTTTTTGATACGACACCTGCCGTCATTCCCTGTGCGGACAAGAAATAACGGCAATAAGCATTTCAGATGACCTTCAATCAGGTTTGGCTGCAATACCGTAGGGGCAAATCAAGACCCAACGAATTCTTTTCGCCCCAATACCTTGTCGGGTTTACCAACCCGCCCTGCTCCACCCGTAAGCCGAAAATTCCTGCCCGACCCCCCCCCCAACAAAAAACAAACCCTGTTGCAATATCATAAATTACGGTAAATTCGCAAAGGAAACCCCTTACCTTCCAACCATCAAGGAGTAAGCCATGCGTTTGATTATTGCCGCCCCCGCCAACGGGACAACATTAAAAAACGCGCTCAAGGCGCATTTGCAAAACGATCCGCGAGTTGACAGCCTAACCGATTTATCCTCACCGGATAGCACCTATCCGCAGCTTTCATTTGCTGCGGCGCAGGAGGTAGCGGCAGGGAGAGCCGACCGCGCTATTTTATAGTCAATTAAAAACAAAATAGTACAATACTCAACTTTGAAGGTTTAACCATGGCATACTCTGCGGACTTAA
>NZ_CEXQBZ010000027.1:0-13608 GCF_982712965.1 Neisseria flava
TTGACAATGCCGGATAGCTGCTCAAACGGGTCTTCAAGCAAAAGCCAAAAGTGTAAACAACACTGTTGATTTCTACAGATAGCCGTCTGCTTTGCATTTCACAATGTTTTTGAACATTTTCAGACGACCTTTGTGCTTCGATTTACAGCCATTGTGCCAAAGATTCGGTATCCAAGTCCCATTGCCAGATGCCGTTGTCCGTGCCGTCCAATCCGCGCAGGAAGAGGTATCGGATGGCGATTTTGGGTAACGGTTTGCCGCGCAGTTTGAAATAGCGGGCTACGGCGATGGCGTAGATGAGCGCTTGCAGGTAGTAGTGGTGGTCTGCTACGGCTTCGTTCATGGCTTGTTGCGTATAAGCTTCGGCGTTGTCGCCCAGATGGTTGGATTTGTAATCGATGATGCACACGAGGTCGTCTGAATCTTGGCAGACCATGTCGATGAAGCCGTTGAGAAAACCTTGTACGTCTTGGAAATCCAATCTTTCTGCGGCTTCGATACATTCCGGCGGCAGTGAACTGTTTTCTCGGGCAAACCAGCGGCGCAGGTCATGGAGTTTGAAGTCTTCGGTGTAGAGGGTGAATCCCATTTCCGGAAGGCGGCGTTCGGGTGGGATTTCAGACAGGCTTTGTGCAGAAAGGCGCGTTTTGCGGCAGGTCTCGAGCATTTGTTTGACGGCATCTGCCCAGAGCAAGTCGAAGCCGTAGCGGGTCAAGGTTTCGGCTATCAGGCTGCTTTGGCTTTCGGTGCTTTGGGCAAAGTCGAATTTTTCCAACATTTCATGCAGGCAGACGCCGGCATTGGCTCCGCGCGGGAAATGGTGGATGTCGGCATTTGGGAGGTCGTCTGAAACGGGGAGGGTGTTTTCAGACGACCTTTCTGTTTCGGCGGCGGTTTCTGCGGGGTCGAGGGCGGGTTGTAATTCTTCGCGCTCGTCGTCTCGGGTTTTGACTTGGCGGCTGAGGCCGGTAAAGCTGGTATGTCGGATAAACTGAAATCCGCGGGCGGGGATAACGGCGGCTTGATAGAGGTCGTCTGAAAGTTGGCGGTTTTGCGCGGCAGCGGGTTGCGGCGCGTCTTCGGAAAAGCTGAAGTCGGTATGTTCGGGGGGATTGTTGAGGAAACGCAGCCAGTTGTTTTTCAGCATTTGTAGCTCGCCTAGGGCTTTGTTTGCTTTGCGCTCTTGGTCATAGGCTTGGCGGGTATCCGCCCGATTGCTGTCGGCGCTGCCTTCAAGCAGGTAGGCGAAAGGGGAATCGGCGGTATCGCCGCAATGGGCGGCATAGAGGACGAGCTGCTCTTCGGCGCGGGTCAGCGCAACGTAAAGCAGGCGCAGGCGTTCTGCCATTTCTTCGTCGGCAAGGTGGATGCGGTCTTCATCGTTAAGTTGCGTTTTGGCAAGCAGTTCCGTGGTGTGGGCGGCGGAGTGGAGGATTTGCCAATCGGCGGGCTTCATGTCTTTCGCGTCCCAAACGAAAGGGCAATAGACCAAAGGATATTGCAAACCTTTGGAGGCATGCATGGTCACGATTTTGACCAGTGCTTCGTCGCTTTCAAGCCGTAAAAGCCCTGATTCGCCGACGGAACGGTCTTGCGCCAGACTGATTTGGTCGTTGAGCCATTGGTGCAGGGCGGCGGGGCTGAGGCTTTGTCCTTCTTCTTCGGAGAGGCATTCTAAAAGCTGATGGAAATTGGTGAGGCCGCGCTCGTCGCCACGTGCAAGCAGTCCGGTTTCGATGCCGTGCAACGAGGAGAAGTATTGCAACGCGGCATAAATCCCGCTTTTCCGCCAAATGGCGACGGATTCGGCGGCGGTGTTTATCCAGTTTAATAATTCGGCTTCGTTGCGGTTGAGTTGATACAGGGCTTGCGCGTCGTAGCCGAACAATGTGCCGGATAAGACGAAGCGTAACGAGCCGATTTGTCCGGGATTTAGCCAGTAATCCAACAGCGCGGCAAGGGCGAGGGCTTCAGGCGTGGTGAAAACCGATTCCCTTGAGAGCAAAACGCTTTGTATGCCGCGCGTTTTCAACGATTTTGCTACCATCACTCCTTCGTTAAACGTCCTGACCAAGACGGCAATGTCGCCCGAAACGACCGGTCTGTCTTTGAATTTCAGACGACCTTCGGCAGCTTCGTTGAGCGTGTGGGCGATTTCGTCGGCGCAATATTCGGAGGCACGGCGGCGCAAGATGTCTTTGTTGAGTACTTCGTCGTCTTTGCCGTTGAGCCAGCGTATCTGTATGGCAGTTTGGGGCGGCGAAAGCCGGCTTTCGGAACGTGCGGCGCCGACTTCGGTATAGTCGATGCCGTCCAAGACGAAAGGGCGGTTTTTGCAGCGGAACAATGCGCCTATGCCGTTAATCAGCTTGGCATGGCTGCGGTAATTGGTCGCGAGCGTGTAGCTGTGTTGCGCGTCGGCTGCGGCTTGCAGATAGGCGTAAATGTCGGCGCCGCGAAAGCTGTAAATCGCTTGTTTCGGGTCGCCGACTAAGAATAAGGGCTTGTTTTGGCTGATAAAGATTTTTCGGAAGATTTCGTATTGCAGCGGGTCGGTGTCTTGAAATTCGTCAATCAATGCGATGCGCCAGTTCTGCGCTACTGCCTGAGCCAGCGAGTCTGCCTGCGGGTTGTCGGTCAATGCGTCATAAACATCAAGCAGTAAATCGTCGAAACCGCGTTCGCGCTTGGATTTTTTCTGCTCGCTCAGACTGGCATTAAGATGGTCGAGTAGGTCGAGGTGGAGCAGGGTAAGCGTCTCTTCTTCGGCTTGCGCGATGGCAGCCGAATCCGCGCCGAGATTCGCCAATATCTGCAAATCGGCAAAGGCGGCAGCATCGGGAGTATTGCCTTTTTTGACTTTGGACGCTAAAGCTTCTACGGCAAACATAGGCAGCTTTTCTGCCGTCGTTTTGCTAAAAGAAGGAAGGGCATTGGATTGAGAGGCGGAGTGGAGTTCGAGAAAGACGGTTTTGAATGTTTTTTCTTGATAGGATTGTCCATTTAATATCGGACGGATGCGCCAGAATGTTTCTTCCAAAGCGTCCAGTTTGGAACGCACTTTTTCCCATGTTTTCCGAAAGTTTTCCTGCGCAGCGACTAAGTCTGCTTCGGGTCGTCTGAAAACCAAATACGGACGGCTGACGAATTTTTGTATTGCCGCCAGCATGGTTTGCGGCGTTTGGCGGCGTTGGAATACCAACTTCGCTAAAACGGGATGATCGACGATGCGGTCGCGCCAAAAATCTTGAGCGGGAATCAGCAGGCGGTCGCGGTTGTCTTCGGTCAACTCAACATCCATAGGCGCGCGGCACAAAAATGCATAATCGCGCAAAATGCGTTGGCAGAAACCGTGAATGGTATAAATCGCGGCGTTGTCAAATTGTCCGATGGCGGCTTTGAGGCGGACAATCAGTCGCGCCCGACTTTCTTGAGCCAATGCCTGTTTGAGCAAGCCGGTCAAAAACACATCACCCAGATGATTATCTCGGCAGTATGTTTCGAGGTCGTCTGAAAGATTGTCTGTATCTTCCACGCTTTCCAAAGCCTGCAATACTTCGTCCAAACGCGCGCGCAAACGGGTTTTCAATTCCGCCGTCGCCGCTTTGGTAAAAGTAACGGTCAAAATGCTTTCGACCGGCATCTGCTCAAGCACGACCAAGCGCGTGAACAACGCTGCAATGCCGTAGGTTTTGCCCGTACCGGCAGAGGCTTCAATCAGATTGGTGCCTGATATGGCGATGCTTAGAGGATCGAAGGCTGGAATGGGGGCGTTGTCGAGCATGATAAAAGGAGGATGAGTTAAGGAATAACAGGATACGGAGATAATTTTGCTCTTGCGCTTTAGATTGGTTCCCAATCTTCACTGTTTAAATCGGCTATATTTTTCGCTATTGCCGAAGCGTTGTTGGATTTGTTGTCCGGCTTGCCGAGACGGACGATATTGTTCTGTCTTACCATCAGGTAATTTTATTCTGTGTATAGAGCCAAAATGCTTGGTATTGGAGCATATAGTGGATTAACTTTAAACCAGTACGGCGTTGCCTCGCCTTAGCTCAAAGAGAACGATTCTCTAAGGTGCTGAAGCACCAAGTGAATCGGTTCCGTACTATCTGTACTGTCTGCGGCTTCGTCGCCTTGTCCTGATTTAAATTTAATCCACTATAACATTGGAATTGAAAAAAAGGTCGTCTGAAGACAGGTATTTTCCTAAACGGAGAAATGATTTTCAGACGACCTTTTTAAGCGGAGGCTTTTTCATCTAACTACGGTTGTTATTTGCCTATACCCGTGCCGCTTCCAATGCCTGCGCCAAGTCGGCAAGCAAATCGTCGATATGCTCGATGCCCACGCTCAGACGTACCATATCGGGACTGACGCCCGCTGCGGCGAGTTCGGTATCGTCAAGCTGGCGGTGGGTAGTGGTGGCGGGATGGGTGGCAAGCGATTTGGCATCGCCGATATTCACCAAGCGCAGGAAGAGTTGCAGTGCATCGATGAATTTTGCACCGGCTTCGCGTCCGCCTTTAATGCCGAAACTCAGCAAACCGGAGGCTTTGCCGCCGTAGTCGCGGTCGATTAAGTTTTTGTACGGGCTGTCAGGCAAGGCAGGGTAGTTTACCCATTCGACCTGCGGGTGTTTCTTTAAGAATTCGGCTACTTTCAAGGCGTTTTCACAATGACGCTCCATACGTAGGGCGAGGGTTTCCAAACCTTGCAGCAGTAAAAATGCGCTGTGCGGCGACAGGGCGGCACCGGTATTGCGCAGCGGGACGACGCGGGCGCGGGCGATGTATGCGGCCGCACCAAAATGCTCGCAGTAGTTTACTCCGTGGTAGGACGGGTCCGGCTGGTTGAAGGTTCGGTCAAAACGCGGATTACCTGCCCATTCGAATTTTCCGCCGTCGATAATGGCACCGCCAATCGTTGTGCCGTGGCCGCCGATATATTTGGTCAGCGATTGGATAACGATGTCGGCACCGTGTTCGATGGGGCGGAACAGCGTGGGCGTAGCGACGGTGTTGTCCACCATCAGTGGCAGCCCTTGAGCGTGTGCGGCTTGGGCAAATGCCTGAATATCGACGACATTGATGGCGGGATTGCCGATGGATTCGCAATACACCAGTTTGGTTCGGCTGTCGGTATTGGCGGCGATTTCTTCGGGTTTGGCAGGATCGATAAAGCGCACTTCTATGCCTTGGCGCGGCAGGCTGTGGGCAAAGAAATTGTATGTGCCGCCGTAGAGGGTTTTGGTTGCGATGATGTTGTCGCCTGCTTCAACTAATGTTTGAACGGCATAGGTAATTGCCGCCATACCGCTGGCAACTGCCAATGCGGCAATGCCTCCTTCCAGACGGGCGACACGTTCTTCCAACACGGCGGTGGTCGGATTCATGATGCGGGTGTAGATATTGCCCGCAACGTCAAGGTTAAACAGGTCTGCGCCATGCTGCGTGTTGTCGAAAGTGTAGGACGTGGTTTGGTAAATCGGGACGGCAGCGGATTTGGTGGTCGGTTCGGATTGATAGCCTGCGTGTAGGGCGATAGTTTCCCGTTTCATATGAATATCCTTGTAGTGAATTAAACATTGATATAGTGGATTAACTTTAAACCAGTACGGCGTTGCCTCGCCTTGCCGTACTATCTGTACTGTCTGCGGCTTCGTCGCCTTGTCCTGATTTAAATTTAATCCACTATAAATAGAGGCCGTCTGAAAAAACATAGATTGTTTTTCAGACGGCCGGTTTCTTGCTTTATTGCGGTGTATTGTCTTCTGTTGTTACGTTTGCCTCGGTAGTGTTTTCTTCACCTGAAGCTGACGCGTCTTCCGGTTCTTCTGCTACCCGCTCGAGGCTGACCAGTTGCTCGCCTTCGTCCAGATTAATCAGGCGAACGCCTGCTGCGGCGCGGCCGGTTTCGCGGATTTGTTCGACTTTGGTGCGGATGAGGACGCCGCCGCTGGTAATCAGCATCAGGTCGTCGGTTTCGCCGACCAAGGTTGCGGCGACCAAATCGCCGTTGCGCTCGCCGGTATTGATGGCGATATTGCCTTGTCCACCTTTGTTTTTGCGGCTGTAATCGGCAATCGGAGTACGCTTGCCGTAGCCGTTGGCGGTGGCGGTCAGCACTTGCAAATCGCTTTGCGCGGCTTCGGGTGCAAAGGTAATCAGGCTGACGATTTTGCCGTCGGCAGGCAGGCGCATACCGCGCAGGCCGCCGCTGCCGCGACCGGACGGACGCACGCCGTGTTTGCCGCTTGGCAGGGCATTTTCGTTGTCGGCGGTTTCGTCTTCGAGGTCATCTGAAATTTCGGTTTCGATGTCGGCATCTTCTGCTTCGTCGTTGCCGGATTTTTCCCAGTATTCGTTGAAGCGGATGGCTTTGCCCAGGTTGGAGAACAGCATGATGTCGTCCGAGCCGCTGGTTTGCGCGGCGCCGACGAGGTAGTCGCCTTCTTTGAGCGCAATAGCTTTGATGCCTTGGCTGCGGACATTTTTAAAGGCTGAAAGCTGGACTTTTTTCACCATGCCTTGTGCGGTGGCGAAGAAGACGTATTGGTCTTCGGGGAATTCGCGCACGGCGAGGATGGCACTGACTTTTTCGCCTTCTTCCAACTGGATGACGTTGTTAATCGGACGGCCGCGGCTGTTGCGACCGCCTTCGGGCAGTTTGTAAACCTTAATCCAGTGGCATTTGCCGAGATTGGTAAAACACATCAAATAGTCATGCGTATTCGCAACAAACAGGGTTTCGATGAAGTCTTCGTCTTTGGTGGCAGCCGCCTGTTTGCCGCGCCCGCCGCGACGCTGCGCCTGATAGTCGGTGGTCGGCTGGGTTTTGATATAGCCGCCGTGGGTCAGGGTAACGACCATTTCGCGTTGCGGAATCAGGTCTTCATCGGCAATGTCGCCGCCGAACGGGTTGATTTCGCTGCGGCGTTCGTCGCCAAAATTGGTTTTGGTTTCTTCCAATTCTTCGCGGATGATTTGGGTGATGCGTTCAGGTTTCGCCAAAATGTCCAAATAGTCGATGATTTTTGCCATAATGTTTTTGTAATCACCGACGATTTCTTCTTGGTCGAGGCCGGTCAGGTTGCGCAGGCTCATACGCAGGATGGCATCGGCCTGGATTTCGCTCAGATAATAGCCTTGTTCCTGCAAGCCGAGATTGGCGGGCAGGCCTTCGGGGCGCGCCATGCGCAGGTCGAGGTCGGTACGGCTCAGCATGTCTTCCACCAAACCGCTGCGCCATGCGCGGGAAAGCAGTTTTTCTTTGGCCTCGGGCGCGTCGACGGATTCTTTGATGAGGCGAATCATCTCGTCGATATTGGACAGGGCAACGGCTTTACCTTCAGCGATATGGCCTTCATGACGCGCTTTTTTCAGGCGGAACAGGGTGCGGCGAGTAACAACTTCGCAACGGTGGCGCAGGAATTCCGCCAGAATCTGTTTCAGGTTCAACAGGCGCGGCTGACCGTCAACCAAGGCAACCATATTGATGCCGAAGCTGTCTTGAAGCTGGGTGAGTTTGTAGAGTTGGTTTAAAACGACTTCGGCGTTTTCGTTGCGTTTCAATTCGATAACGACGCGCATACCGGATTTGTCGGACTCGTCGCGCAGGTCGGATACGCCTTCCAACGTTTTTTCGCGCACCAGTTCGCCGATTTTTTCCACCAGCTTGGCTTTGTTCACCTGATACGGAATTTCGTCGATGATGATGGCTTCGCGTTCGCCGTTTTTGCCTATGGGTTCGATATGGGTTTTACCGCGCATGACGACGCGGCCGCGGCCGGTTTTATAGCCTTCGCGCACGCCGCTCAAGCCGTAGATGGTCGCGCCGGTCGGGAAATCGGGGGCTTGCAGGATGTTGATCAATTCGTCGATTTCGGTTTCGGGTTCATCCAAAAGACGCAAACAGGCATTGATGGTGTCGGTGAGGTTGTGCGGCGGGATGTTGGTCGCCATACCGACGGCAATACCGGACGAGCCGTTGACCAACAGCGCGGGGAAGCGGGTCGGCAACACCAGCGGTTCGTGTTCGCTGCCGTCGTAGTTCGGGCCGAAATTGACGGTTTCTTCTTCGATGTCCGCCAGCATTTCGTGGGCAATTTTCTCCATGCGGATTTCGGTATAACGCATGGCCGCGGCGCCGTCGCCGTCAACCGAACCGAAGTTGCCCTGACCGTCGATTAAGACGTAGCGCATCGAAAAATCCTGCGCCATGCGCACGATAGTGTCGTAAACCGCGACATCACCGTGCGGATGGTATTTACCGATGACGTCGCCGACGATACGCGCCGATTTTTTGTAGGCGGCGTTCCAGTTGTTTTTCAGCTCGTGCATGGCGTAAAGCACACGGCGGTGCACCGGCTTCAAACCGTCGCGCACATCGGGCAGCGCGCGGCCGACAATCACGCTCATGGCGTAATCGAGATAGCTTTTGCGCATTTCGTCTTCAAGGCTGACGGGCAGGGTTTCGAGTGCGAATTTATGGTCGTTGCGGATAGTTGCGTCGGTCATGGTTTTCTTTATTTCGTATGGCAAAAATTAGCTCGGATTTTAGCATAAAAACGGCTTGGACAGGGCGTTTTGCGGCGTAATGAGGCGAATCCGGGCAACTTGCAGAACGATGGTTGTAAAATAGACAAAAGGTCGTCTGAAACTTTTCAGACGACCTTTTGTCTTGAACCGCAGCTGATGCTTAAGCGCGTTTGCGGAATTCGCCGGTACGGGTATCGATTTCGACTTTGTCGCCGTTTTCGATGTAAGACATCACTTGGATTTCAGTGCCGCCGACCAGACGCGCGGTTTTCATCACTTTGCCTGAAGTGTCGCCTTTAACGGCTGGCTCGGTGTACTCGACTTCGCGTACGATGATGGTAGGCAGTTCGACAGAAATGGGGTTGCCTTCGTAGAAGGTTACTTCGCATTGGTCTTCCATGCCGTCAACGATGAATTTCAACGCATCGCCGATGTTGTCGGCTTCGATTTCGTATTGGTTGAATTCTTCGTCCATGAAGACGTACATAGGATCGGCAAAGTAGCTGTAAGTACAGTTTTTGCGGGACAGGATGACGACGTCGAATTTGTCGTCGGCTTTGTAAATGGTTTCGGAAGCGGCACCGGTCAGCAGGTTTTTCAGTTTCATGCTGACTTTGGCGGAAGAGCGGCCGCCTTTGATGTATTCGGTTTTTTGAACGACCATAGGATCGTTGCCGACCATGAATACGTTGCCGGCGCGCAGTTCTTGTGCTGTTTTCATTGTGATTTCCAATCAAATCGGTTGTAAATAAACGCGCTATTTTAGCGTATTTTTTTATGCTTTGAAATAAAGGCAGCGAGTTTTTCAGGGGCGGAAGGCTGCTCGAAAAGATAACGGCTCCATTCCTCCGTGCCTTGCCACCAGTCGTTTTGGTGTTGTTGCAGGGTTTGCCAACATTCGAGGCGTTGTGTTGCGGATAAAGCCTCTCCGCCATTGAGGTCGTCTGAAAGGCGGCGGTGTGCCGATGCGGTTTCGGGCGTGTAGAAACCATGCGCCTTATCCCAAAAGGCGTGGAGTTTGTCGAGATGGACGTTTTCATCTTGCGGGTAGATGTGCCAAAAGAAGGGTTTGCCCGCAAGCTGGGCGCGGACGAAACTGTCTTCGCCGCGGATAACGGCGTAATCGGCGAGGTGCAACAGTTTGTCGAAATCCTGTTGCGGCACGAAAGGGATTTTGACGAGGCGGACTAAGGTCGTCTGAAAAACATCGCCGTCGTTTTGCAGGGCATTTTGCGGAATGACGCCGCTTTGCTTGAGGCTGTCGATAATTTGCGTACCCGCCAATAACAAGGTCAACGGATTGCCTGCCTGTTGCCACATGTCCAGCCACTTTGCCCAAACATCGCTCCGATAGCCGAAAAGCAGCCATTCGGGCGCGTTTTTTTCAGGAAGCATCAGCCGCTGACGCAGGGCTTCGGTATCGAAACGGACGGCATCTCGGTAATCGCGTTCGCGTATCAGCCCGCCGCTTTTTTCGCTAAACCCCATAAACCAAAAATATTTTTGAACACCCTCCTGCGGCGAAGGCATCAAGTGCAGTCTTTCATTGCTTTCTTCCGCGCTCAAATACTCCCAATTCAGCCAAAGCGGTTTGTGCTGGCGGATAATGTGCAACACATTTTCAGGCAGGTCGCAGGCAAAAGTTTCGATGACGACATCGGGAACGGGCGCGGTATCAATGTCCGCCGCTTCGGCATGCCAAGTGCGAATATGAATATCCTGATGAACGCAGGGAACATCGGGCAAATCAGGGCAAAGCGCACGCAAGGCGGACACATCGTCCGTCCACAAATGCACCTGCCAACCGAGTTCATGATGCAAAACACGGGCAAGCCGCAGGGAAACGCCGATGTCGCCGAAATTGTCGATGACGTTGCAAAAAATCCAACAAACAGGAAAAACGTGTGTATTCATAAAAGACTTGAGGTCGTCTGAAATCGGTTTCAGACGACCTTTTCAAAACTAAAACGCGCCGAAATAGTGGAACAAATACACAATCAGCAAAACGATCGGAATAAACAGCAGCATGGTTTGACGTTTCAAATCAAACTCTTGCTTAAGATGATGCTTGATGGTTTCGAAGAGGATGAATTTGAACAAAAACGTCGCTTCGCAGGCAAGGATGATGCCGTTGATTAAGTGCTGAGCCTCGTCTTCAGGCGGATTGACGACGAAAACGGCAAGCGTCGCCAAGGGTATCAGACAGACGACGAGCCAGCGAATGATAAGCGGTTTGGACATGGTGTGTAATCAGTTCAAAATAATTGGAAGAGGGCGGTTATTTATGTCTGATTTCCCAACACTGATGGATTTTCTTGTTGCGGAAATCGTCGGGAACGGATTGTTTGGAAATGTCTTTGACGGCGTATTGTTCCGATACCGAATCGTCCAAGACGAAGCTGCGCAAGTTGTTGGAGAAGTACAAAATGCCGTCTGATGCGAGCAGGTTCATCGCGCCGTCAATTAATTTTTTGTGGTCGCGCTGGATGTCGAGGATGTCGAGCATCTTTTTGCTGTTGGAGAAGCTGGGCGGATCCATGACGATGAGGTCGAACAGTTTGCCTTCAGCAGCGGCGTTTTGCAGGTATTGGAACACGTCGGCGCGGACGATTTGGTGTTGTTCGGGGCTGATGCCGTTGAGTTCGAAATTGCGTTTCGCCCAATCGAGATAAGTATTGGACAAATCGACGGTTTCGCTGGACGCTGCGCCACCGGTGGCTGCATAGACAGTGAAGCTGCCGGTGTAGGAAAACAGGTTGAGGAAGCGTTTGCCCGCTGCGGTTTCGCCGACTTTTTTACGCGTGTTGCGGTGGTCGAGAAAGAGGCCGGTGTCGAGGTATTTGTCGAGATTGACCCAAAACTTGCGGCCGTTTTCGGTGATGACGAAATCGTCACCGGTTTTGCCGGTTTTCTCGTATTGCTGCAAGCCTTTTTGGCGTTCGCGGCGTTTGAGGTGGATTTGTTCGGGCGCAAAACCGGTAACGAAGGCGACGGCTTCCAATACTTCGGCAAGCCATGCTTCGTATTCTTCGGGCTGCATCAGCCAGCCGGTATCGTATTCCTGAAGGTGGATTTGGTCGCTGTAAACATCGACGGCAAAGGGGAATTGGGGGATGTCGCGGTCGTAAATGCGCCAGGCTTTGATGCCGTTGCGTTTCGCCCATTTCATGAGATGTTTGATGTTTTTGCCCATGCGGTTGGCGAAGGGAGTTATGTCGGTCATGGTTTCAGACGGCCTGAATGAGTATTGGGAAAGGTTTGGATTTTAACGCACTTGATGCCTTTTTGCTTGACCGTTATCCATAAAATCGATATTATCCGCCGTTCGCCTTTTTATACGAAGCCATCGTCTTCCAACCTAAACCGCCGTTTCGGGTGCGTTTCTTTTATTGCTTGCTTATTTGCCAAGCCTTTCTGTGCAGGTTGTCGTCGATGTTAACCACAAGCAAGATGCTTGCGACAACCCTGTAACTTCACATTTCCCGTATCGTTACTTTCCTTTGCTTCAGGTCGTCTGAAAACCGTTCAGACGTGCGCGTTGTTGTCTTTTTAGGATAGCCATGTCTATTAAATTTGCCGATTTGAACCTTGATAAAAACATTTTGTCCGCCGTAAGCAGCGAGGGTTACGAAAGTCCGACGCCGATTCAGGCGCAAGCCATTCCGTTTGCTTTGGAAGGCCGCGACATCATGGCTTCGGCGCAAACCGGCTCCGGCAAAACCGCCGCCTTTCTGCTGCCGACTTTGCAGCGGCTGACCAAGCGCAGCGAAAAATCGGGCAAAGGCCCGCGCGCGTTGGTGTTGACGCCGACCCGCGAATTGGCGGCACAAGTCGAGAAAAACGCGCTGGCGTACGCTAAAAATATGCGCTGGTTCCGCACCGTCAGCATCGTCGGCGGAGCATCTTTTGGCTACCAAACCCGCGCCCTGAGCAAGCCGGTTGACCTGATTGTCGCCACTCCGGGCCGTCTGATGGACTTGATGCAAAGCGGCAAAGTCGATTTTGACCGTTTGGAAGTGCTGATTTTGGATGAAGCAGACCGTATGTTGGACATGGGCTTTATCGACGACATCGAAACCATTGTCGAAGCCACTCCGACCGACCGTCAGACTTTATTGTTCTCCGCCACTTGGGACGGTGCAGTCGGCAAACTGGCGCGCAAACTGACGAAAAACCCTGAAGTCGTCGAAGTCGAGCGTGTGGACGACCAAGGCAAAATAGAAGAGCAGTTGCTGTACTGCGACGATATGCGCCACAAAAACCGCCTGCTCGACCACATCCTGCGCGACGCCAACATCGACCAATGCGTGATTTTTACGTCCACCAAAGCCATGACCGAAGTCATCGCCGACGATTTGTACGAAAAAGGTTTCGCCGCCAACTGCCTGCACGGCGACATGCCGCAGGGCTGGCGAAACCGCACGCTGATGGATTTGCGCAAAGGCCGCTGCAAAATTTTGGTTGCCACCGACGTTGCCGCACGCGGTATCGACGTGCCGACCATTACCCACGTTATCAACTACGACCTGCCGAAACAGGCGGAAGACTACGTTCACCGCATCGGCCGTACCGGACGGGCAGGGCGCACGGGTATTGCGATTACCTTTGCCGAAGTGAACGAATACGTCAAAGTGCACAAAATCGAAAAATATATCGACCGTAAGCTGAACGAAGTAACCGTCGAAGGCATGGAGCCGACCCGCAAGCGCAAATCCGCAGGCGGCAAACCGAAAGGCAAAGGCGGCTGGGGCGATAGAAAATCCGGCGGCTGGCGCGGCGATAAGAAACCGGGCAAAGAAGGCTTTGGTGGCAAATCACGCAGCGAAGGTTTCAAAAAAGAAGGATTTAAGAAAGGCGGCGAAGGCTTTAAAGGTAAACGTAAAGCCAACGATTCTTTCGGCTCGAAACCAAGCCGTCCAGCGAAAAGAGGCTGATGCTAAAGTCAAATCAATAGCGGATATTAAGCAGTATTGATACCTCGTTGTCCGACAAAAAAGGTCGGCGGATTCGCATTTGAAGTGCAACTTTCCCTAACAGAAAAAGGCCAGTATGCGGTAGCATACGGCCT
>NZ_CEXQBZ010000028.1:0-13604 GCF_982712965.1 Neisseria flava
TTGATAATGCCGGATAGCTGTCTAAAAACCATTCAAGCAAAAACAAAAGCTGTCCGCCGCAGAAAAAGTGTAAACAACGCGACGATTTCCTACACACCGAAACAGGGAGACCTACATTTTCATCCGCGCTGTGAATTACGGATTTAATTTAAAAGGCCGCCCGAATAATCGGGCGGCCTTCAATTTGTTCATCAGAATGCGATATAAGTGGCAGGATTGACCGGTTTGCCGTTTTGACGGACTTCGAAGTGAAGTTGAGTACGGTTGGCATCGGTATTACCCATTTGTGCAATGGTTTGTCCGCGTTTGACATTTTGTCCTTCATTGACGAGCAGACGTTGGTTGTGTCCGTATGCGCTCAAGAATGAGGAGTTGTGTTGGATGATGACAAGGTTGCCATAACCGCGCAAACCCGAGCCTGCATAAACCACTTTACCGTCTGCGGCAGCTACGACGGGCTGACCCGCATTACCGCCGATGTCCACGCCTTTATTGCTGCCGCCAAAGTTGGCAAGGACATTACCGTTGGTCGGACGCTGCCATGTAATGCCGCTGACTGTACGGGTTGCGCCGGTAGCAACTGTCGGCGTATTAAGAGGTGCAGGAGCAGGCTTGGCAATGGGTGCAGGTGCAGAATATGACGGTTTGGCTGCCGCAGTCGAAGCAGGGGCAGTATAACCGGCCGGTTTGACGCGCAGATTTTGTCCGATGCTGATGTTGTTGTCAGTCAAACCATTCCATTCACGCAGATTGTCTTGGGTAATATGGTAGCGTTTGGAAATATTGTAGACGGTATCGCCACGGACAACAGTATGCGTCGCCGCATTGATGTCAACCGGCGCATAGGACGGAATATAGGCACCGCCGGAAACAGGTGGCGTATAGCTGCTGTTGGCAGCCGGAACAGAAGGAGGAGTATAAGGGGCATCGTTGGCTGCCGGCGCATTTGTGCCGTAAGGGGTCGCACCATAAGGATTGGAAGAAGTACCGGAACCGGCATTACCGACGACGACGGGGGCGGGTTGCTGGCTGGTACATGCGCCCAATGTCAGGGCGAAAGCGGCATAAAATGCGGTTTTTTTCAACATAATCGATGACCTTTATATCGGGGTTATTGTCTTGATTGGTGCATATCATAATAAAAATAAGCCCGCCCCTCAAGTATCGGGGCGGTTAGGGACTGTTAAAATCGGCTTGCCGCGCCTGTTTCAGAACAAAAAGGTCATCTAAAAACACTCGGCAAAAAACAGAAATCTGTGTGCTTATCCCTCTTTACTGTCCTGCCAAAATCCGCTGACTGCATCCATATGGCGGTAGGAAGTCAAATCGATTTGCAGCGGTGTAACCGTGATAAAGCCCGCCTCACACTCCCCAAAATCCGTACCTTGCTCCCGGTCGGAAATATCGCCTACGGGACCTATCCAATAAATAGACTCGCCGCGGGGATTCTTCATCGGGATAACGCTTTGCTCATGATGCCGCCGCCCCAACCGCGTTGTTTTGATACCTTGTACCGCATCCGGCGGTACGGCGGGAATATTGATGTTCCAAAGGACAGGCGTTTTAGGAGGATTTTTCAACAACCGCTCCAATATCATCCAAGCCGCCTGTTCCGCCGTCTGCCAATAACGCCCCCGCGTATCGTTCAAAGACAACGCAACGGCAGGAATGCCCATCAGGAAGGCTTCGGTCGCTGCGGCAACCGTTCCCGAATAAAGCGTATCGTCTCCCATGTTCGCACCATTATTGATGCCTGAAAGGACCAAATCGGGTTTAAAATCCGAAAGTACATGGCAACCCACATGAATACAGTCGGTGGGCGTACCGTCAACATAATAAAACCCGTTTGCCGCCTGCTTCATTTGCAAAGGGCGGTCGAGCGTCAAAGAATTGCTGACGCCGCTTCGGTCGCGTTCTGGGGCAACGATGCGGACATTGGCAAACTCCGCCGCTACCCTCGCCAAAATGGCTATGCCCTGCGAAGAGTACCCGTCGTCATTGGAAATCAAGATATTCATTGTTATAGCTCTCTGAAAAGGGATGCTATTGTATCGCCCCCATACTGCGGCCGTCTATCCGAAACCCTCATGAAAAAGGTCGTCTGAAACCAAATTTAGTTTCAGACGACCTTTTGTTTTTTCGCATTACAGATTTTTCAAGCGCGCAATGCGGTTATCCAACGAAGGGTGCGTACTCAGCAGGGAATCTTTGGCATCACTGGCAATCCCCATCGCATTCATCTGCTCTGGCAAATCGCTCGTGCTGCCTTTCAAACGTTGCAGCGCGGCAATCATTTTATGCGCACCGACCAACTTGGCGGCACCCGCATCCGCACGGTATTCGCGCTGACGGCTAAACCACATGACGACGATGCTTGCCAAAAAGCCGAACACAATCTGCAACACCATGCTCACCATAAAATATGTGCCTTGCGAAGTGCTGCCGTCGTTATTGCGGGCAATCATGCCTGAAACGACGCGTGCCAAGAAAACCACAAACGTATTGACGACACCCTGTATCAGCGTCAACGTAACCATATCACCGTTGCCGACGTGCGCCATCTCGTGCGCCAAAACCGCTTCGACCTCGTCCCGGGTCATATGATCGAGAAGGCCGGTACTGACGGCGACTAAGGAGCTGTTGCGTGTCGCGCCGGTTGCAAAAGCATTCGGTTCAGGAGAATGATAAATCGCTACCTCAGGAGTTTTGAGACTCCATTGACGGGCCTGCGCTTCAACAGTTGCCAAAAGCCATGCTTCTTCTTCGCTGCGCGGTTGAACGATAACCTCCGCACCCACCGAGTTTTTAGCGATGGTTTTGGACATGAGCAAAGAAATAATCGAACCGGTAAAGCCGACGACGGCAGAATACGCCAGCAGGCTGCCGACTTGGTCCGTACTGTTGATACCGAGGACTGCCAAAACAATCCGGATGACGACTAAAACCGCGATATTGGTTACGAGAAACAGAAAGACACGTTTCACCAGTGTTCCTTTAAATTTGTTTGTTATGTAAAAAATGAATTCTTCAAATACCTTGCAAAAGGCAATGTATTTTCTCAAAAAGTCTCGCCTACCGAAACACCTTATTGGGAAAAGGTATGCAAATCCAAATACACTTTTGGTTACCCACTCGCAATATTATGCTGTCAAACGTCATCCAGCGTTCAGTTGCACTGCCCCACTGCCGCCGGATAAACCGATACCTGCGTCTGCGTCAGGGCAAACAGGTTTTCAAGCTGCGTTTGCGCTTGGCGGTTGGCGTGATCCAAAATTTGGGCTTTGCACGCGCTGGCGAGGACTTGTTTTTTGGCTTCGTCCTGCACGGTTTTGAATACCGCCTTATCCACGGGCAAAAGGTTGAACGAGCCGGTTTGGATGTCGTACACCTCGATATTTTCCAAATCGACACTGAGGATTTCTACGGGTGGCAGGCTGATGAGGACTTTTCCGTCCACGATATTGACGTTATCGGCGTGAAGTTTGTCCAAATCCAAGCCCGCCAACACCTTGCCGCGCACGATAAACAGACCACTTTGCGAGTCCTGCCACAATCTGCGCCAGTCGCCTTTTTTCTCGGTGCGGATGATGGTGTCGATGTAAAAAGCCGTGCTTTCCAAGCGGTTCATCTGCTTAATCTGCATCAAAACGCCTTCGCGCGAAATCGCTTCATGGGCGTTGTCGTTGCGGTGCTGGGCATAAAACCAGCCGCCCGCTGCTGCGACTGCGCAAAAAATAGATATTAAAATCAATCGGTAAACCATTTTCATCAGGTTAGACCCTTTTCGGTTGCGTTAAACTTATAGTGGATTAAAATTGCAATGATACGGCGTTGCCAACGCCCTTATGTACTACCCGTACACGGCGGGCGTTGCCGCCTTGTCTCATTTTTATTTTAATCCACTATAACGCCCATATTCTTTCAAATGTTCAGATTTCAAGCAAAGGTCGTCTGAAAACGCCATTTTTGTTTTTCAGACGACCTCCTATCGAAACATTACCAAAAAGTAATAAAAATCCGCCTTCAAACACAGTTTGCCTTTTGGTAAAGACAAGACTACAATCGCCTACATCCTTTCAGCCACACCACACATCATGAACACCACCGACCTGCGCCGCCGCAACCTGCGGCAATGGATAGCGGACAAATACGGCGGCCAGCAAACCCGTTTGGCCGAAGCCATCGCCATCAACCAAGGCGAATTGTCCGCCCTTCTGAAAAACAAATCCTTCGGCGAGAAAAAAGCCCGCAAAATCGAACAGGCGGCGCAAATGCCCGCCATGTGGCTGGATCAAGAACACGCCACAGCCCAACCCGACCATCAAGAAAGACGCACCATGCCCCACATTTCCTCCATCCCCGAAATCCTTGCCGACATCAAAGCCGGCAAAATGGTTATCATCACCGACGCGGAAGACCGCGAAAACGAAGGCGATTTGCTGATGGCGGCACAGTTCGTCACCCCCGAAGCCATCAACTTCATGATCAAACACGCGCGCGGACTGGTTTGCCTGCCGATGGAAGGCAGCATGGTCGAGCGGCTCGGCCTGCCCATGATGACCCAGAAAAACGGCGCGCAATACGGCACCAACTTCACCGTTTCCATCGAAGCGGCGCAAGGCATCACCACCGGCATTTCCGCCGCCGACCGCGCCCTGACCATCCAAACCGCCGTCTCCCCGACCGCCAAACCCGAAGACATCGTCCAACCCGGCCACATCTTCCCACTGCGTGCGCAAAAAGGCGGTGTCCTAGTACGCGCCGGACACACCGAAGCCGGCGTCGATTTGGCACAAATGAACGGACTCATCCCCGCCGCCGTCATCTGCGAAATCATCAACGACGACGGCACCATGGCGCGTATGCCCGAACTGATGAAGTTCGCCGAAGAACACAACCTCAAAATCGGCACGATTACCGACCTTATCGAATACCGCAGCCGCACCGAAAGCTTGCTCGAAGACATGGGCAACGCCCCCGTACAAACCCCGTGGGGCGAATTCCAGCAACACGTTTACGTCGACAAACTCTCCGGCGAAACCCACCTCGCCCTCGTCAAAGGCAAACCCACCGCCGACACCGAAACCCTCGTCCGCGTACACGAACCCTTCAGCGTCATGGACTTCATCCAAGCCAACCCGCGCCATTCCTGGTCGCTGCCCAAAGCCCTTGAACGCATCCAGCAAGCCGACAGCGGCGTCGTCATCCTCCTGCACCGCACCGAAGACGGCGCCACCCTGCTCGACCGCACCCTGCCCAAAGGCGCCAACCAAGCCTACAAATGGGACAGCAAAAGCTACGGCATCGGCGCGCAAATCCTCGCCGGCCTCAACGTCGGCAAACTGCGCGTGTTAGGCCAGCCTTCCGCCTTCACCGGCCTGACCGGCTTCGGCTTGGAAGTCGTCGGTTTTGAAGAAGCAGAAAACAAATAAACCGCCCGTCTGATCAAAAGGTCGTCTGAAATCCCGATTCCGGTTTTCAGACGACCTTTTGCTATAATACCCGCCAGTTTGAAAACGGAAGAAACCCATGTCCCGAATCGCCGCCCTGCCCGACCACCTCGTCAACCAAATCGCCGCCGGCGAAGTGGTCGAACGCCCCGCCAACGCCCTCAAAGAAATCGTCGAAAACAGCATAGACGCAGGCGCGACGGCGATTGAAGTCGAGCTGGCAGGCGGCGGCATCCGCCTCATCCGCGTCAGCGACAACGGCGGCGGCATCCACCCCGACGACATCGAACTCGCACTCCACCGCCACGCCACCAGCAAAATCAAAACCTTAAACGATTTGGAACACGTCGCCAGCATGGGCTTTCGCGGCGAAGGCTTGGCAAGCATCGCCTCCGTCAGCCGCCTGACCCTGACCAGCCGCCAAGACGGCAGCGCGCACGCGACCCAAGTCAAAGCCGAAGACGGCAAACTCAGCAGCCCCACCGCCGCCGCCCACCCCGTCGGCACCACCATCGAAGCCGCCGAACTCTTCTTCAACACCCCCGCGCGGCGCAAGTTCCTCAAATCCGAAAACACCGAATACGCCCACTGCGCCACCATGCTCGAACGCCTCGCGCTGGCGCATCCGCACATCGCCTTCTCGCTCAAACGCGACGGCAAACAAGTATTCAAATTCCCCGCCCAAAACCTGCACGAACGCATAGCCACCATCGTCGGCGAAGACTTTCAGGCGGCATCCTTAGAAATCGACAGCGGCAACGGCGCGCTGCGGCTCTACGGCGCCATCGCCAAACCCACCTTCGCCAAAGGCAAAACCGACAAGCAATACTGCTTCGTCAACCACCGCTTCGTGCGCGACAAAGTCATGCTCCACGCCGTCAAACAGGCATACCGCGACGTATTGCACAACGCCCTCACTCCCGCCTTCGTCCTCTTCCTCGACCTGCCGCCCGAAGCCGTGGACGTCAACGTCCACCCCACCAAAACCGAAATCCGCTTCCGCGACAGCCAGCAGGTACACCAACTCGTGTTCCACACCCTCAACAAAGTCCTCGCCGACACCCGCGCCGATTTGACCGAAAGCGTCGGCAACGCAGGCGAAGTGTTGCACGAAATCACAGGCATCCGTCCCGCGGTAACGTCGTCTGAAAACGAGCCTAGCGAGTTCCGCCCAAACCCGACCGCGTCGTCTGAAAACATTTTCGCCGCCGCACCAAATACACACGTCTCCGAACCGCGCAACGCCTTCGGTTCCGGTAAAACCGTCCCCATGCCCTATCAGGCGGCACGCGCGCCGCAGCAGCGCAGCCTGTCCCTGCGCGAAAGCCGCGCCGCCCTCAACACCTACGCCGAACTCTTCAAAAACACCGCAGCCGATGAAGCCGATATCGAGTTGGCACAATTCGAACAAGCCCGCTTCGGCAACACGTCCGCCACGTCGTCTGAAAACCCCGCACGCACCTTTTCAGACGACCCCAAACCTGAACTGCCGCCGCTCGGCTTCGCCATCGCCCAATTATTAGGCATCTACATCCTCGCCCAAGCCGAAGACAGCCTGCTGCTCATCGACATGCACGCCGCCGCCGAGCGCGTCAACTACGAAAAAATGAAACGCCAGCGGCAGGAAAACGGCAACCTGCAAAGCCAACGCCTGCTCATCCCCGTTACCTTCGCCGCGTCCCACGAAGAATGCGCCGCCCTCGCCGACCACGCCGACGCACTGGCAGGCTTCGGGCTGGAACTGTCCGACATGGGCGGCAACACCCTCGCCGTCCGCGCCGTCCCCGCCATGCTCGGCAAAGCCGACGTCGTCTCGCTCGCCAAAGACGTATTGGGCGAACTCGCCCAAGTCGGCAGCAGCCAAACCATCGAAGAACACGAAAACCACATCCTCGCCACCATGTCCTGCCACGGCTCTGTCCGCGCCGGCCGCCAACTCACCCTGCCCGAAATGAACGCCCTCCTGCGCGACATGGAAAACACCCCGCGCAGCAACCAATGCAACCACGGCCGCCCGACCTGGGTAAAACTGACACTGAAAGAACTGGACGCACTGTTTTTACGCGGACAGTAAAGCCGATGGAAAACAAAAGGTCGTCTGAAAACGGATTTAAGCTTTCAGACGACCTTTTAAGTAAATTAAGTTGTCAAAGTCAATGTTTAAGATGGAGTTGGTTTTATTAGTTCTTTCTTCGACTAATGTTGAACCGAAGATTTATGATTTCAGTAAAAACGGTATCTAGGGAGAATCATTGTTAGTAGCAGTAGAGTGAAATTTATTTGTTTTAAACTAACAGGAATTAATCATGGAAATTGGTCATTTTGTAACGATTTTATCGTCTCTTATAGTTGTATCTTTAACGCTTCAGAATTTTTTCAAACAAAAATGGTGGGAAAGAAAAGAAAAAATCTATTCGGAATCGATTGAAAAATTACAAGAAATACAAATCATTCTATTCCGCTGCAAAATGGATCTAATTAATATAGATAAATTCCATTTTGATCATGAAGATATCAGATATGAAAACCATGTGATGTTACACAATAGAATCATGGAATTATTACTATTATGTGATGAGTTCAAACTTTATGTGTGCAAATTGTTTCCGTACTTCTTCAGACCATCACTAGAAAAAATAACTGACATCTCTAACAACCTGAATAACTATTTACTATATCTTCATGATTATCTTGGAAGTGATGAACCTATCGATTTTGATAATATAGATTCACGAAATGAGATACTTTCATCTTTTAATAAAGCTAACAGTTATTTAAGTTCAGAGATGCAACAATTTGCGTTTTTCATGAAATTGGATTTAAAGATAAACATAAAATATTTTATTTATGGATATCTGCTACAAATAAAATCCCTTTGGAGTAAACCGTAGCGTGGGCTTTGCCCACGAAAACCACACCAAACCTATCTTTAAAAAACTCAAAGGAACCCTTTATCCATAGTCATTCCCGCGTAGGCGGGAATCTAGACCTCGGCATTTCGGAATAATTTCAAAGCTGCCATAACTTTAAACTTCCGGATTCCTGCCTGCGCGGGAATGACGACGATAGGTTAGTCATCTAGGGGCGAGAGTGAAGACAATATCCACACTTAACATTTAAACTTCCTGCCAAACAATCTCCAACCGGATAGCCCCATACAATACCAAAGGTCGTCTGAAACTTCTTCAGACGACCTTTCCTTAATTCTCAAACCCGACCAATCAAATACTCGACCAATGCCGGCACGCCTTCCGCCGCGCGTTTCGGAATCACTTCGACATCCGCGCCCACGCCTTGCGGGTTCGGATCGACCAGATAGCGTTCTGCATCGGGCGGCGCGTAATGAATTAGCGAAGCTGCCGGATAAACCTGCATCGACGTGCCGACAATTATGACCACATCCGCATCGCGCATTTCTTCGACCGCCGCATCAAACATCGGCACTTGCTCGCCGAAAAACACGATATGCGGGCGCATCAGATTGCCTTTGCTGTCGCGCACATCGTCGGTCTGCTCGCCGGTAAATTCGATGATTTCGTCTTCATCGACGGTGCTGCGCAGTTTGTTCAGCTCGCCGTGCAGGTGCAATACTTTGCTGCTGCCCGCCTTCTCATGCAACGCGTCCACATTCTGCGTAATGATATGAACATCGTAATATTGCGCCAGCCTGACCAACGCCAGATGCGCGGCGTTCGGCTCGGCGGCGTTTGCCTGAAGCCTGCGCTGGTTGTAAAAATCAATCACAAGCTTGGGATTGCGCGCCAAGGCTTCGGGCGTGCAGACATCCGTAACCCTATGCCCTTCCCACAAACCGCCCGCATCGCGAAAAGTCAGCAACCCGCTGTCGGCGCTGATTCCCGCGCCGGTCAGGACAACGCATTTTTTCATTGTTCGGACTCCTTATGTCGTCTGAAACCCATATTGCCAAACGGCTCAATCGTCCGGATGGAAACGCGCGGCGGCACGCTCTTTGGCGGCGGTTTCCTTGTCTTTCAATTTCGTTCCCAGACCAAGGCGTTTTTCGTATTCCGATTGCGGCGTATCGTCATCCTGCATACCGAATGCGCTGGCGTTGACCCAAAGCGCGAGAAGCGAAACGACAAAGGCGCAAAAACCTATGATGTACCAAAACATTTGTTTTCCTGTATTTTTGATGTGCAATAACGAAGGGCGCGATAATCGGGAATGAAACGGCAGATTGGAAAGGAGTAAATTCAAATAAGAAATACCTGCCGCGGCAATCACGGTACAAATATTTTCTATTTGAAGCCACTGTCAAACAGTCAAACTGCCTACCCGCCGCCTTTCATATAGCGGTTTGTAAAGATATGAAATGTATCACAAAGCCGATGTGATATAAATTCTCCCACCTGATTCTTTCATTCGTTTACCTATTATCGGTTTAAAAGCCAAAAGGTCGTCTGAAAAGTTTTCATAACTTTTCAGACGACCTTTATCTATCCCTTAAAAAAAACCTTATTGGTCCACAAACGCGCGTTCGATTAGGTAGTCGCCGCGTACGCCGGTTTTCGGGGAGACGGTCAGACCGAAATCGTCCAGAACTTTGCAGGTGTCTTTCAGCATGGCAGGGCTGCCGCACAGCATGGCGCGGTCGTCTTGCGGGTTGATTTTGGGCAGGCCGATGTCTTCAAACAGTTTGCCGCTTACCATCAGGTCGGTCAGGCGGCCGTGGTGTTCGTAGTCTTCGCGGGAAACGATGGGGTAGTAAATCAGTTTTTCTTTAACCAAGTCGCCGAGGTATTCGTGTTCGGGCAATTCTTTGGTGAAGCGGTCGTAATACGCCAAATCTTTTTTGTAGCGCACGCCGTGTACGAGGATGATTTTTTCAAATTGCTCGTAAATTTCGGGGTCTTTGGTGATGCTCAAGAAAGGGGCGATGCCGGTACCGGTGCTCAACAGGTAAAGGTGTTTGCCCGGATTCAGGTCGCCGGCAACCAAGGTTCCGGTCGGTTTTTTGCTGATCAACACGTCGTCGCCGACTTTAAGGTGTTGCAGGCGGCTGGTCAGAGGGCCGTCTTGGACTTTAATGCTGAAAAATTCGAGGTGTTCTTCCCAGTTGGCGGAGGCGACGCTGTATGCGCGCATCAGCGGCTTGCCATCCACCATCAATCCGACCATGACGAATTGGCCGTTTTCGAAGCGCAACGATTCGTCGCGGGTGCAGGTAAAGGTGAAATACGCATCCGTCCAGTGGTGTACGGACAATACTTTTTGGGTATTGAATGCTGCCATTTGAGTTTCCTGTCGGTAAATCCGTCTGATCGCGCGGGTCGGGCGGATGATGGTTTAAAAGGGTTTTCAGACGACCTCTCTCGCCTGTGAATAGATAATGCCGAATTAGAGCAAACGCGCAATTTTAAACGAAAATATTTATCATCACAATGCTTGCTGTCTAGCAGAGGTCGTCTGAAACTTTTCAGACGACCTCTTGGCAACGCCTTACTTGTCTAAGGTTTCGCGGATGATTTCTTTGACGGCGGCTGCATTGTTCGGCACGACTCGGACGCGCTGCGGCAATTTTTCCAAACCTTCCAGCGCGGCGGGGCGCGGAATGGCGACATCGCCGACGGCTTCATGTATGGTCGCATCGAATTTCGCTGCCAACGCGGTTTCCAAACAAACAACCGTTTCCCCTTCTTCGCGCACTTCGCGGGCGACTTTTACGCCGTCGGCAGTGTGCGGGTCGATGAGTTCTTTATCTTGCTCGTAAACCTGTTTGATGGTGGCGAGGCGGTCGGCGTGGGTAGATTTGCCGGACGTAAAGCCGTATTTGCCGCCGACTTTTTCCAAGGCAAACTGCAAGTCAAAGCCCTTGCCCGCCGCGACTTCCGCCCACAGCGTGTTGATTTCCTGAGGATCGCGATCCATCAGGTCGAACACGAAACGCTCGAAGTTGGACGCTTTGGAAATGTCCATAGACGGGCTGGAGGTAACATAAGTATGCTCGCTGTTGCGCGGGCGGTATGCACCGGTTTTGAAAAACTCGTCCAACACATCGTTTTCATTGGTCGCCACAATCAGGCGGCGGATAGGCAAGCCCATCTGTTTGGCGATGTGTCCCGCGCAAACGTTGCCGAAGTTGCCACTAGGCACGCAGAAGCTGACCTGCTCATCATTGCTTTGCGTTGCCTTGAAATAGCCTGCAAAGTAATAGACCACTTGCGCGACGATGCGTCCCCAGTTGATCGAATTGACCGTACCGATATGGTATTTTTCCTTGAACGCGGCATCGTTCTGCACCGCCTTCACAATGTCCTGACAATCGTCAAACATCCCCTTCACGGCGATATTGTGGATATTCTCGTCCTGCAAGCTGTACATCTGCGCACGTTGGAACGCGCTCATTTTGCCGTCGGGCGACAGCATAAATACATTCACGCCCTTTTTACCGCGCAGGGCATATTCCGCAGCCGAACCCGTATCGCCGCTGGTCGCGCCTAAGATATTGAGTTCCCTGCCCTTTTTGTTCAACACATATTCAAACGCATTGCCCAAAAACTGCATCGCCATATCTTTAAACGCCAGCGTCGGGCCGTTGGACAAGGCTTGGATTTTGATACCATCCGACAAAGTACGCACAGGCGTGATTTCCTTAGAGCCGAACGCCGCTTCCGTATAAGTACGGTTCACAATATCGCGCAAATCGTCCGCCGGAATATCCGTAACAAACAGGCTCATCACCTCAAACGCCAGCTCCGGATAGCTCAAACCGCGCCACTTGTCCAAAGTCTCGCGGCTGACCTGCGGATAATGTTCCGGCAGCATCAAACCGCCGTCGGGCGCAAGCCCCATCAACAAAACCTCGCTAAACGGTTTATGCGCCGTCTCGCCGCGCGTACTGATATATTTCATGATTTCTTCTCTATAAAAACAAAATATTGCCAATTAAAACAGGAAACTTGCCAGCGAACCATCCCGCAAGCCGCCCTATCCCGACCTTAATCCACTATAAACTTTCAGACGACCCCGATACACAAAGGTCGTCTGAAAAACATTATCTATACAAACGCTTGAAACAAGCATTGACGGTTTTCACCGTTACCGACGCAATCGCCCGATCGCGCGAAGAAGGATTCAAAACATCCATCAACTCTTGTGCGGACACCTGATTCGGCGCCTCCTCGCTCGCGCAGCCGCAAATTTTATCTTCCCACTCGCGCTGTTTGTCCGCGCTCATCGTCAGCGCGACCAAACGCCACTCATTGCGCTTGTTCAATTCCGAACGGCACTGATGATCGACCGCCATTTTCACCACGCTGCCACCGATACCCGTACCACTGCCCAAACCGCCGAACGCCGAGTCAGAATCATAAGCGCAACCGCCCAACAACGCCGCCACAGAAGCAACGGCAACCATCTTTTTCATATTCATAGCCATCCCTTGCCGCAAGGTCGTCTGAAACGCCCCACAAAGTCTTTAAACAAACGTGCATTATACCGTAAGCGGTGTGAGATGGGGGATTGGGAGACGTGGGGTATAATTTGGAAAATATTGAATGATCTTATAGAAATAAGGAGTGGTATTCAAAATGTACAAACCAAAGAAAAAATCTTCATTTGTTGAAGTCTTGGAAATAATCGGCAAATCGATAACAATTTTAGCTTCAGCAGGAGTGATATTAGGCGGCTTTCTTTCCTACAGTTACTTATCTTTCATCCGGCAGCCAAGTGTTTTTACCGATGCAATATCAAATCCTTCTAGTCTAGCATCTATTTTAATCACATTTGTATTAACAATAATAGCCCTTATTAGCCCATATATTTTCCCTCACATACTTATCCCTTTATCGAAAGATGTTAAACAGGAAAAAATAGCTATTAAAAATCTGCTACCATGCTTATCCATAGCTCCTTTAACATTTATAGCAATAATTACATATATATATTTATCCAATGATCTTCCTAAAATCATATTAGAATATATTTCATATATCGCTATTTTTCTCCCTGTGAGTGTATATTTAATTCAAATAACAATCAAAAACAGGAAAGATATTGAAATTTTTATATTAAAATTTATTTTCTATGCAATATACTACCTAGTATCAGCATTGATCTTGTTTCCTATAATCATTATTTTTACTATTCCAGCTTTAATTTATTTAATAATATTTTCAAATAATGATATAAAAA
>NZ_CEXQBZ010000029.1:0-13586 GCF_982712965.1 Neisseria flava
TTGAACATGGACAACAGGGGATAGGCGGGACGGCCGCGGTGGTCTCGGACGTAACGGGTTCTTTGACGATTCAGGTATTGTTCGATCGGTTGCCAATCAATCACTTGGTCCAACTTCAATAGTGGGAAGCGGTCGATGTGTTTGGCGATCATGGCTTGTGCGGTTTGCCGGAAGAAGGTACTCATGAGAAATCCCCTAAATGTCTTGGTGGGAACTTAGGGGATTTTGGGGAATTTTGCAAAGGTCTCCGCTCATGTTTTCATGATAATAATCGTGGTTGCCCAGCACAAAAACATAGGGCTTGCCCGCCTCGTTGCAGGCTGCCTGAAACTGCCGCATGGCGGCCAAGCCGTTGCCGAAATCGCCGGCGTGGGCAATCACATCGGCTTCGGGATGAAGGGCATAGGGGCTGCCGTGGGTGTCGGAAAGGAGTTGGATTTTCATATAGATATGGTTTCAGGTAGCCTGCAACGGGAGATGGGAAACGGTTCGCCGGTATTGTATCATTCCATCTGAAACCGTTTGACACGATTGGCGCCGAATATCGGCGTTGATGGTTCACACTCATCCATTATTCAATTAGGAAACTTATACCATGCCGACAGACCGCACCGTCCAACTCAACTACATCTCCGATATCCACCTGGAATGGCTGTTCGACAAACGCGGGCTGCTGCAAACCGATGTGCTGGATGCAATCTACCGCCCGCTGTTCCGCTGCAACCGGCAGCCTGCAACGCAACACAATCTGCTGATGATTGCCGGCGATTTGACTGAGGCCAAAGAGTTCCACTATTTCGTGCCGTTTCTGGAAAGCGTGATTGCCGACAACGGCTTTGATAAAGTATTTTATGTGATGGGCAACCACGAATATTACGGCGACGCCCTGCACAAGGCAGTCGGACGGATTCAGGCGGCTCTGGACGGCAGCCCGATACTGAAGGCGCACATGAACATCCTGCATAATCAGTGCGCCATGCTCGACAACGGGCGTGTGCAGATTATCGGCGCACCGTTTTGGTATCAGGTGGCGCATGGGGACGAATATGCGGTGGCGCAAAGATTGAGCGACTACCGCTACATCAAGGTCAAACGCGGCAACAGTTACGCCAAACTACTATATCGCGATGTGCTGGCGGCACATCATCAAAGTGTGTGTTTCATCGAAGACACGCTGCGTGCCAGCCCGTCCGGCGTGCAAAACATCTTGTTCACCCACTACCCGACCAGCCGCCTGTTCGGCGATGCCGACCTGGGCTACGGCACGGTACTGCCTGCACGGTGGGCAGAGGATGCGGAAATCGGGCTACCTGAAAAGCTTGCGGCCTGCATCCACGGCCATGCCCACCAACACCTGCCCGTGCATTACGCCAACGAATACGGCATTCCGACGGCGAGCAACACCATCGGCTATTATCAGGAAGAGTTTAAGCCCGACAGCCCGGCGGGACAGCAGCAAATCAAAGACGGGCTGCCGTTTTTGATGGTGTGAACCAGGTAACGTAATTAAAGCGACAAGAAGGATGGTTTACCATCCCTCTTTTTTTCTGCGTCATCAGATCAAAATCAACCGTGCCATTGATGCCTCCGGCTGTTGCCTGAAAGCTGGATGGAGCAGTTATTCTGCATGCTCAAAGATATCGATAGACGGAAATCTATCTATTCTATTGATAATATTAAACAATCCATTGACTCATTGAATAAAAACGAATACTGTGGGTAATGAAAACAGTATCAATGACATAAGCATATACAACAGACTCAGGTACTCTCCGGTCTTTAGGGGAGTGCTGCCGGTTGTTGGTATGCATCATCACCTCTTGCTTAGGTTTTATCTTTCAGTGAGTAAAAGAACCAGGTCCTTGCAATCATCTTTCAGCCAAGCAAAGCTGTCTGCCTCAATACCCCTTTTGATTGCCGATTTGGTCTCGGCAATCTGCCCTTTGTCCGTAGGTATGACTTTCTGCATCGGTGCAGATATGCTGTGAGCGAGCTTAAAGTGCCTTTAACCCAGCATGCATCATAGTCATTGCCGGTAGTGGTACAGATACCGTTTGCACCGATGTGCGGACCTGATTTTGTCAGCCACCGATGGACCAGGTCCGGATAACACCAACAAGACCTACATCAGCGTAGGGGATATTAGAACCTTGTCCGTTCAATCGGTACTTGATTAGGCTCAACAGATGGGGAAGTGTGCCTGACCAGGTTTTCCTGGTTAGTGAGTTTTGCCAAGGTCTCGGGCAGAAACTACTTCAAAAATATCAATCCATTGATATTTAATATTATTTCTACTTTATATTAAAAACCATGCGGCACTCAGCATTAACAGAACCTAGTTCCATTACATGAATACACTTGTGGCCATCGTACTTTTTATAGGGATAACCAGCTACGCCAATCCAAAGTAACCTGTTATTCACTCAGTGAACAAAGGCTTTTCTACGTTTCAAACCGCCATATGGTCTGCCAATATTCATCCTTCTTTGAGAATGGGCTGAAAAAAATTTTAGGGCTTTTTACTGCTAATATAGTTGGTACCAATATAGGCAAAGGCAATGGATGCGCACCTGACATTGTTGCTTATCCCACCGGTAAATCACCCTCCCCCACGCAGTGTGGAACACAATCTGCCGTGGACAATGGATTAACTAAGCCGCTTAAAGGCGAACTTTAAATTTGGAGAAAAAATGCAAACAGAAAGACGACTCAGGTTGCCTGATGTCCGGCCACATGGTTGGCTACGGTCCCACAACCACTTACTACAAGTCCTAATTACTCATATGGAGGATTGAATATGTTGAACCAAATCCAGTTAAAACGTTACGCCGAGTTGTCAGGCTATACAGAAAAGGCTTTAAGGGACAAAATCAGCACCGGCGTTTGGGTAGAGGGACTCCACTACTACCGTGCACCCGACCGCCACATCTTAATCAACGTAAAAGAGGTAGAAAAATGGCAACGAAACGAATGCCAACCGGCTTAGTTATTCGCGACCGTAGTATCAAAATATGGTTCATGTATCAGGGTAAACGATGTTGGGAAAGCCTGCCGCTTAAGCCCACCACCGCCAACATCCGGCACGCCACCAAACTCCGGGAAGAAATACGTACCCGAATCGCCATCGGCGTATTCGATTATGCCGAATTCTTCCCCAACTCCAAACGGGCGGAAGAAACGGAGCGCAGCCCCACTTTCCGTGAGATGGCCGAAGCCTGGCTAGCCACCGTTAACCAGCTATCCCACTCCACCCTATCCCGCTATCGCGGCATGCTCAACAGCCACGTCCTGCCCAAAATTGGCGACATACCGATAGACCGTATTCAATACAGTACCCTAGCCGGGCTGCTGGCTACCTTAGACTGTAGCGCAAAAACTCGCAACAACATCGCCACCGTTATTCGACAGCCGTTTGTTCTTGCGCTCCGCGACGGTAGGATAAAAGACAACCCCGCCCAGCATCTGGCCAATGCCAAAGTGCAGAAAGAGCCGCCTGACCCGTTCACGCTCGAAGAAGCCGAAGCCATTCTAGGCTACCTGAAAAATGAACCTGTGTTTCACAATTACTTCGAGCTGGCCTTTTTTAGTGGTATGCGTACCAGCGAGCTCATCGCTCTCACTTGGCAGGACATCGACTTCCAGAGGCAGTGCGTGCGCGTGAACAAAGCATCCGTGGCTGGCAAGCTGAAAAGCACCAAAACCCACAGCTATCGAGACATCGAGCTCAATAGCCGCGCCTTGGAAGCTTTACGTAGGCAATGGCAAAGAACAGGACTCGCAAGCGGATACGTTTTCATCAATCCGAAAACTGGCAGCCCATTTGAGAACGACAAAGTGCCGTGGAGACCTTGGCAGCACGCCATAAAAATAGCGGGGGTAAGGTACAGGAAACCCTACAACACCCGCCATACATTTGCTACACTCAACCTCATGGCCGGAGCCAACCCCATGTGGGTAGCCCGTCAGATGGGACACAGCACTATGAAAATGCTACTTGAAAACTATTCCCGCTGGATTGACTTGGCCGACAAGCAGCGTGAAAAGTCTAAAATCGAGCAGCTTTTTGATGGGAAATGTGCCAATAGTGTGCCAAAAAACACAGAAATGAAGATAAGTATAGGATACTTATCGGATATCTTGGTGGAGGCGGGGGGAATTGAACCCCCGTCCGAAAGTCCTCTACAGAGCGTTCTACATACTTAGTCGTGTCTATTTAAAATCTCGTTCCTATTATGCCGACCGACAGGCCTTCTAGGAACCAGTTACCTTAAATCTTATTTCCCGCCAAGTAACCCGGCGGAAAACCAGTCAATGTAGAATGACGTTGCGGTAGCTTGCGCTACACAGCCCATTGACCAACTGCTGCAACGGCAGGCCTTAAGCGGCCAGTGCGTAAGTTTCGTCGTTTGCGACTATTTAGATTCAGTGTTTTACGGGAAATCTGAGACCCCGGTATGCCCGCATCTGCTTTGCAACCCCCGTCGAAACCAAGATCGCCCCCAGATGGGAAACGTTGATTATACGCATATCAGGCTGTTTTGCCAAGCAGAACGGGCATAACAAAGGTCGTCTGAACACGCAAATCATGCTTTCAGACGACCTTTCGTCTTATTCGATTATTGCCGGTAAGTCTGCAAGAAGCGTTCGAGTTTGCCCATGGCTTCTTCGATTTGGTGGGTGTACGGCAGGGTAACGATGCGGAAATGATCGGGGCGTATCCAGTTGAACCCCGTTCCTTGGACAAACAAGACTTTTTCGCGCACGAGCAGGTCGTAGATGAATTTCATGTCGTCATGGATGCCGTACATTTCTGTGTCAATTTTGGGGAACATATAAAGCGCCCCCATCGGCTTGACGCAGGATAGGCCGGGAATTTGGTTGACAAGTTCCCATGCTTTATTGCGCTGCTCCAGCAGGCGGCCGCCGGGCAGGATGAATTCGTTGATGCTTTGATAGCCGCCCAAAGCGGTTTGGATGGCGTGTTGCATGGGCGTGTTGGCGCATAGGCGCATGGACGAGAGCATATCGAGGCCTTCGATATAGCCTTTGGCATGTTCTTTCGGGCCGTTGAGCACCATCCAGCCTTGACGGAATCCGGCAACGCGGTAGGCTTTGGAGAGTCCGTTGAAGGTAATGGTCAGCAGGTCGGGGGCGAGTGCGGCAATGTGGTGGTGTACCGCGCCGTCGTAGAGGATTTTGTCGTAGATTTCGTCGGCAAAGATGATTAGACCGTGTTTGCGCGCCAACTCGGCGATTTCAAGCAGGATTTCTTTGCTGTACACCGCTCCGGTGGGATTGTTGGGGTTGATGACGACGATGGCTTTGGTTTTCGGTGTGATTTTGGCTTCCATATCGGCAAGGTTGGGAAACCAGTCGTTTTCTTCGTCACACAGATAATGGCGCACCGTACCGCCCGCCAAAGTGGCGGCAGCCGTCCACAACGGATAGTCGGGCGCGGGAATCAGGATTTCGTCGCCGTCGTTCAAAAGCGCCTGCATGGACATGGTAATCAGCTCGGACACACCGTTGCCGATATAAACGTCGTTGACCGAAATATCGCGCAGACCTTTGGTTTGATAGTAATGAACGATAGCCTTGCGGGCGGAATACAGCCCTTTGGAATCGCAATAGCCTTGCGCGGTCGGCAGATTGCGGATGACGTCCACCAAGATTTCATCGGGCGCTTCAAAGCCAAACGGCGCCGGATTGCCGATATTGAGCTTGAGGATTTTATGACCTTCTTCTTCGAGTTGCAGGGCTTTTTTGTGTACCGGACCGCGAATGTCGTAGCAAACATGGTCCAGCTTGGACGATTTGGGAAATTTCTCCATGATGTGTGTTCCGTAAAATTGTTAACAATGGGGGTAAATGTACTCCGTTTACAGGCGGAAAGAAAGTATTTTATGCAACTGAGAATAGGTCGTCTGAAACCGCATTTCAAATTTCAGACGACCTTTGTTACAACCCTATTCCGCTTTCAATACATACTTCCCGAAATATAGTAAACTTGCCGTCAGTTTTCCCTTCCTCCTTCCTATCATGTTTCCCATTATCCCCACCGACCGCGCCGCTGCCGAATGGCGCAACGAAAGCACGCAAAAGCCGCCCAAGCAGGCGGTTTATGTGCATGAAAGCAATGCCGCCGATATTCTGAAAAACGCCCACGCCCACACGGCAACCGTTTGGACGGGCGATTTCCACAACGCCAAACAAGTGTTGGCAGCGATGAAAAAGCGCGTCCGTAGGTCGTCTGAAAAAACGAAAAACGCGTCTGTCGATATTCAGACGACCTTCCACACCCACCGCATGAAACAGGCGCAGCAAAGCCGCGTGTTGAACATGCTTGCCGTCGAAATCGGCGCAGGTTTTCAGTTAAACAACCCGCGCGCACCCGACGTCCGCGCCGCCCTTGCCGATGTGTACGACAAACCGAACGACGCGCCGTTTTTGCTGCCGCTCAACCAGCTTTTGGGTTTTATCGGCGCGCACGAATGGCACAAAAAAGGCATAGACATTCCGCAGCTTGGCGGCAAAATCCACGTCCCCTTCGGCGTGTTCTCGCCCCTGCGCGGCGAATATTTGGACTTAATCGCCCAAGCGCCGTTGAATCCCCATATTCAGACGGCGTTCGACATCGGTACAGGCTCCGGCGTTATCGCCGCCATCCTTGCCAAACGCGGCATTCCCAATATCACCGCCACCGACACCAACCCCAAAGCCATCGCCTGCGCAACCGCCAACCTCGCCCGCTTGGGGCTGGACAAACAAGTCGCCGTACAAGCCGTCGACTTGTTTCCCGAAGGACACGCCGACCTGATCGTCTGCAACCCGCCGTGGCTGCCCGCCAAACCGACTTCCGCCGTCGAAACCGCCCTCTACGATCCCGACAACGCCATGCTGACCGCCTTCTTAAAAGGCGTGCGGCAACATTTAAACCCGCAAGGCGAAGCGTGGTTAATCATTTCCGACTTGGCGGAACATCTGCATCTGCGCGACCGCGATTTTTTGGAACAATGTTTTCAGACGACCTCTTTAGAAGTGGTCGATATTCTGAAAACCAAACCGCGCCACCGCAAAGCCGCCGACGAATCCGATCCGCTCGCCTTCGCCCGCAATCGGGAAACCACTTATCTCTATCGTTTGAAAGCAAAGTCCTGATATACAATTAGGTCGTCTGAAACCCGTTCCCGCCATTCCCATGCAACTGATCAAATACCTCCAATCCCAAGGCATAGGCAGCCGCAAACAATGCCAGTGGCTGATTCAAAATGATTGTGTCGAAATCAACGATACGGTCCGCAACGATACCAAAGCCGACATCGATCCCGCCGAAGTCCAAACGCTGCGCATAGACGGCGAAGACATCGTCGTCGTGCCCATGCCTTATTTCTACATCCTGCTCAACAAACCCGCCGATTACGAAACCTCGCACAAACCGCAGCAATACCCCAGCGTTTTCAGCCTTTTTCCCGACCATATGCGCAACATCGATATGCAGGCGGTCGGCAGGCTGGATGCGGATACGACGGGCGTTTTGCTGATTACCAACGACGGGCAGTTCAACCACCGCGTTACCTCGCCGAAATACAAAGTCCCCAAAATCTACCGCGTTACCCTGAAGCATCCTGCCGATGAAAGCCTGTGTGAAACGCTGAAAAACGGTGTCCTTCTGCACGACGACAACGAAACCGTCCGCGCAGCCGAAGCCGTTTTGGAAAACCCGACCACCCTGCTGATGACCATTACCGAAGGCAAATATCATCAAGTCAAACGCATGGTCGCCGCTGCCGGCAACCGCGTCGAACACCTCCATCGGGACAAATTTAACGGACGAACGGTAGAAAATTTAGCCTCAGGGGAGTGGAAATTCATCACGGTTTGAAAATTTAAAAGTTTTTTCAAAAAAATTTAACCATTATGATTTTTTTATTTGTTTAAAAACATTATGATATGATTGTTAAGATGATATTAACCAAACTTAACGCCATCATTCGTGAACTATTATATAATTCGCGTGTCTGAGTAACACTTGCTTCGAGAGAAGTGAGTAAGTGAGTAAGACGTTTTCCCCGTAATGTGTTTGGCCATCTATACTTTTCCCCTTAGTATAGATGGTTTTTTTTATCTGCGATTTTCTTAGCCCTTCCTACCGTATAGCTCCCTTCCCTTAATCAGGCAAATAGAGTGGACTGGTAAAACAAATTATTTTATTCACAGACCGATGCCGAATGCCTGTTTCCTTAGCTGGATATAGTTCCGGGTAACGGTTAAGCGAGACTGGCCATAAAGCAGCGAAAGCAGAGAAAAATTTACAAGACATGGAAAGAAACTTGGATAATGCCGCAACCGTTTCCTAAAACCAATATAAGGAGATAACAATGGGGCACAATATGATGACCACTCAAAAATGGTATGAGCATATTACTAATGTAATCATAGGCAATACTGCTAATTTCAATAGCGGTTGCCTTGACTCTATAGATTATGTAGATGAAAGAAAAGGCGTTCCGCTTGCAGCTATGGAACATATTTTCATGGACGTTAGAGCTGCAGCTTCCCATGCCTATCTATTTGAACATGATCTTAAGAAATTCAAGCAATATGCTTATGTTGCAGGAAAGCTGGGGGTTTTGCTGAGTGTAGATGCTGAAGACCCCGAACCCTTCTTCTTTCCCTGCGATATGCTCAACATTCAAAATCCGATGTTTCTGATGCTGATGAGCGACAGCCCGCAGCTGCGTGAGTTTCTGGTGCGCAATATCGACAACATCGCCAACGATACAGAGGCCTTCGTAAACCGCTACGACCTTAACCGTCATATGATTTACAATACTCTGCTGATGGTGGAGGGTAAGCAGCTTGATCGGTTGAAACAACGTAGCGAGAAAGTCTTGGCGCACCCCGCACCTAACAAATGGCTTCAAAAGCGGTTGTACGATTACCGCTTCTTCCTCGCTTTCGCCGAACAGGATGCAGAGGCGATGAAGGCCGCCTTAGAGCCGCTTTTCGATAAAAAAACCGCGCGTATGGCTGCCAAAGAAACATTGTCCTATTTCGATTTCTACCTGCAGCCGCAAATCGTTACCTACGCCAAAATCGCATCCATGCACGGTTTCGATTTGGGCATAGACCACGAAATCGCACCGAGGGATTTGATTGTTTACGATCCGCTACCGGCAGACGAATACCAAGACATCTTCGATTTTATGAAACAGTATGACTTGTCTTATCCGTATGAATATCTGCAGGATTGGATAGATTACTATACGTTCAAAACCGATAAGCTGGTATTTGGTAACGCGAAGCGAGAGTGAGCCGGAAACCTCTGAGCGCCTGTTTTATAGATTTCAATTTTGCGAAGTACTCATTCAATCCTACAAACAGGAGGTCATCATGTTACTCAAAAAAGGCTTGCTTTCTACTTTGTCCATTGCACTGATAATGGGTTTTTCCGCCCAAACTGCCGATGCAGACACCCACAAACGCCGCCATCCGCGAACTCAAGCCGAACATGGCAAACTGCATCCCGCCTGCAAAAAGTACCTTGACCGCCGCGCTGCATGGTACAAATACAAAGGCGACCGTGCCGAATTGAAAGAAAACCGAAAAGCTCGCAAAGCTTTCCGTGAGCTACCCTATAAAGAACAACGTATCCAATGCCGCGCCGCTTACGAAGCATTTGATGATTTCGATCACGGCAAATTCCGCCGTTAACAATCATATCGGTAAAGGTCGTCTGAAAACGGTTTACTATTTGAGAAAACCCGTTTTTAGACGACCTTTTGTTATATTCCCGGAATACAGTTTCCCCTATAATTCCGACTTTCCAGCTCCCATACTGCCTCCCGCCCCATGACCACGGACTTCGACATCCCCCTTTTCCTTAAAAACCTGCCCAATCTGCCCGGCGTGTACCGTTTTTTCGACGAAGGCGGCAACGTCTTATACGTCGGCAAAGCCGTCAACCTCAAGCGTCGCGTGTCCGGTTATTTCCAGAAAAACGACCATTCCCCGCGCATCGCCTTGATGGTGAAACAGGTTCACCACATCGAAACCACCATCACCCGCTCCGAAGCCGAAGCCCTGATTCTCGAAAACAATTTCATCAAAGCCCTGTCGCCCAAATACAATATCCTCTTCCGCGACGACAAAAGCTATCCCTACCTAATGCTCAGCGGACATCAATATCCGCAGATGGCGTATTACCGCGGTACGCTGAAAAAGCCGAACCAATACTTCGGCCCCTATCCCAACAGCAACGCCGTGCGCGACAGCATCCAAGTCCTGCAAAAAGTCTTCATGCTGCGCACCTGCGAAGACAGCGTGTTCGAACACCGAGACCGCCCTTGTCTGCTGTACCAAATCAAACGCTGCACCGCGCCCTGCGTCGGACACATCAGCGAAGAAGACTACCGCGACAGCGTGCGCCAAGCCGCCACCTTCCTCAACGGCAAAACCGACGAACTGACCCGCACCCTGCAACACAAAATGCAGACCGCCGCCGCCAACCTGCAATTTGAAGAAGCCGCCCGCTACCGCGACCAAATCCAAGCACTCGGCATCATGCAGAGCAACCAGTTCATCGACAGCAAAAACCCGAACAACCCCAACGACATCGACCTGCTCGCGCTCGCCGTTTCAGACGGCCTCGTCTGCGTACACTGGGTCAGCATACGCGGCGGGCGGCACGTCGGCGACAAAAGCTTCTTCCCCGACACCAAAAACGATCCCGAACCAAACGGGCAAGACTACGCCGAAGCCTTCGTTGCCCAACACTATCTGGGCAAAAGCAAACCCGACATCATCATCAGCAACTTCCCCGTCCCCGACGCATTGAAAGAAGCCTTGGAGGGCGAACACGGCAAACAAATGCAGTTCGTGACCAAAACCATAGGCGAACGCAAAGTCTGGCTGAAAATGGCGGAACAAAACGCACAAATGGCAATAGCCCAACGCCGCCTGCAACAAAGCAGCCAGCAACACCGCATCGACGAGTTGGCAAAAATCCTGAACATGAATTCAGACGACCTCAACCGCCTCGAATGCTTCGACATCAGCCACACCCAAGGCGAAGCCACCATCGCCTCCTGCGTCGTGTACGACGAACAAAACATCCAACCCTCGCAATACCGCCGCTACAACATCACCACCGCCAAACCCGGCGACGACTACGCCGCCATGCGCGAAGTCCTCACCCGCCGCTACGGCAAAATGCAGGAAGCCGAAGCCAACGGCGAAAGCGTCAAATGGCCGGATGTCGTATTGATTGACGGCGGCAAAGGACAAATCGGCGTCGCCGTATCCGTATGGGAAGAACTCGGGCTGCACATCCCCTTGGTCGGCATCGCCAAAGGCCCCGAACGCAAAGCCGGCATGGAAGAACTCATCCTCCCGTTTACCGGCGAAACCTTCCGCCTGCCGCCCAACAGCCCCGCCCTGCACCTCCTGCAAACCGTGCGCGACGAATCACACCGCTTCGCCATCACCGGCCACCGCAAAAAACGCGACAAAGCCCGCGTTACCTCGTCACTCAGCGACATCCCCGGCGTAGGCAGCAAACGCCGCCAAGCCCTGCTCACCCGCTTCGGCGGCCTGCGCGGCGTCGTTGCCGCCAGCAAAGAAGATTTGGAACAAGTCGAAGGCATCAGCAAGGCATTGGCGGAAACCATTTACGAGCATCTGCATTAAAAGATGGGGTTAAATAAAGCAAGAGGTCGTCTGAAAAGTTTTCAGACGACCTCTTGTTATTCTCTATACCACATCAAAAACAATATTTTTTTAAAACCTTATTAGGAATATATTGATAAATATCCTGAAATTCTTTCTTTACCGCGGCTGAGGCAGGATTCAGCTTCTCATTCCGTACCAATTTTATTTTATCTTTGGTGACTTCCGACAACGAAGCAGCGGTATAGCGGTATTCCCGATGCGAACCTGCCGTCAAACGGTCTCGAGTAAATTCATACCGGTATTTATCCTGTCCCATTTCCCCATAAAAATCAACATCCATCCTGCAACGTCTTTGCGGTTGGGCAAGCAATACCAACTCGCTTCCCTCCGGACTCAATTCAAAATCCGTCAAATCCCTTTCATAAACTTTTTTCCATTGGGAATGATGACTTTGAGCAGCCAGCAAACCAGAGCTCAAACATAAAACTGAAACCAATAAACCCTTAGCAACATTCATATGATTACACCTAAATCTGAAGAGCCTATTATTAAAGCAAAGAACTAAAAATAATATAATTGGGTTTCAATCGACTCAATCCCGCTCATCAAACAAGCCGACATCGAATAAATCCGGCTCGCTTATACGAGTGCGGCAATCGATTTTATAGTGGATTAAAATAAAAATGAGACAAGGCGGCAACGCCCGTCGTGTACAGATAGTACATAAGGGCGTTGGTAACGCCGTATCGTTGCAATTTTAATCCACTATAATACCCTCATTCACCCGACAGCAACACAGCAGAATTTCGCCGGACGCGACAAAGGCGAGCGGGAAATCGTCGTAGGACGACGCCCTGCCGTCCAATATTTTGACGCGGCAGGAACCGCAATAGCCGCTGCGGCACTGGTATTCGACCTCGTGGCCGGTGCGCTCCAAGCCCTCCAATAAGGTTTCGCCCTCTTGAAGCTCGAAGGTTTTGTCGTGTGTACTGATGAGTGCCATTGTTATCTGTTTAAGCGGGAAAGGTCGTCTGCACGGTGTAACCGAAATCTTTGATTTCGCTTCTACACCTGTTCAGACAACCTCTTGCTATACATTACCCTACCAAATCCCCAACCAGTTTTCTTCCGATTTTGAGTTTCCGCGTCCTTCTTGTGCCTCGCGTTCACCCCTTCGGAAATCCCACGGAGCTTGCGGATTTTTACCGCTCCACAAACCTTTACGTTTTTGTTTTGCCTGCTTTTGGCCGGCGGCGTAATCGGCATAGGCGGTTTTGCTTTGCTGTTTTTTGGCATAGCTGTCGTAATGCCATGCCGCTCCGTCGCGCAGCTGCATAAGGTTCAAATCGGTTGTTCCAACGGATACCTGCGCAACTTCGCGTTTGTAGCGGTCTTTTTCGAATACGCGTACTTTCACTTTTTTGCCGTCGGCTTTGTCAATCAGGTTGTCACGCGAACGCGTACCGTATGCCTGATTAATCTCGGGCGCGTCGATATACGCCATGCGGATTTTGTGTTTTGCACCGTCTTCGTCGATGACGTGAAGGGTATCACCGTCGTGGATTTTGGCGATTTTTCCGTGATAAGTATAAGGGGCTTTTTTGTGTATGCCGGTCTTGCTCTGTTCGTTTTCAGACGACTTTGGCCTGATTGTATCAGTCAGTAGCGCACCGACGGACTCTAAGCCGAAATGACGGCTGTCTGTAATATCGGAAACAATCTGAACGCTTGATCGAATAAGTTCGGTATCGCGTGAGCCGTAACCCAATGCGCCCAATACGGACAGGAAAACGGGCAGCCATTTGAGCATGGTAGTGATCTTCATAATTTGAGAATGATAAGGTCGGCGGATTCGCATTTGAAGTGCAACTTTCCCTAACAGAAAAAGGCCAGTATGCGGTAGCATACGGCCTTTC
>NZ_CEXQBZ010000030.1:0-12951 GCF_982712965.1 Neisseria flava
TTCAAGATGAGTTGAACCACCGGCCAAGAAAAACACTTGGCTACGAAACGCCAAGTGTTTTATTCTTGAATCTGTTCCAACCACTAGTACCATAGTGTTGCACTTGAAATCCGAATCCAAGGACCTTTCCCAACAGGTCGTCTGAAAAGCCGCCATCCAACCACCTCATCACAAGGAATCCGAATACATGACCGAACACCCTTCCGTCGGCTCGCCCCTTTTCTACGGCGTGTTCTTCGCCGCCGTTTTCATCATGATCATCATCGACATGCTCTCGCTTAAAAAAAGCGGTGCGCATAAAGTCAGCGTCAAAGAAGCCGTCGCCTGGAGCTGCGTCTGGGTCGCCGTATCCTGCGCCTTCGCAGGCTGGCTCTATTTCGAGCTGGCAGGCAATCCTCTTTACGGCGCCGTTGTTGCCAAAGAAAAAACCCTCGAATTTTTCACCGGCTACATCCTCGAAAAATCCCTTGCCGTTGACAACATCTTTGTTTTCCTGATGATTTTCGGTTACTTCAAAGTTTCCCCGAAATACCAGCACCGCGTCCTTCTTTACGGCGTGTTCGGCGCCATCGTCCTGCGTGCTATTATGATTTTCATCGGCGCGGCACTGGTGCAGCGGTTCGAATGGATTCTCTACATTTTCGGCGCATTCCTCGTCTATACCGGCATCCATATGATGAAACCGGAATCCGAAGAAGAGGACCTTTCGCAAAACAAGATTTTGGGCTGGCTTAAAAAGGTCATTCCTGTCAGCCATCAGTTTGAAGGCGAAAAATTCTTTACCGTCGAAAACGGCAAGCGCATCGCCACCCCGCTTTTGCTCGTCCTTATCATGATAGAGTTGAGTGACGTCATCTTCGCCGTGGACAGCATTCCCGCCGTCTTCGCCGTAACCACCGACCCCTTCATCGTCCTCACCTCAAACATCTTCGCCATACTCGGGTTGCGTGCCATGTATTTCCTGCTTGCCGATGTCGCCGACCGTTTCATCTTCCTCAAATACGGCCTCGCCTTCGTCTTGAGTTTCATCGGCATCAAAATGCTGATTATGCACTGGGTGCACATCCCCATCTCCATTTCCCTCTCCGTCGTCTTCGGCGCACTGGGCGCATCCATCCTCACTTCGCTGGTGTACACGCGTCAGCAGCAGAAATAAGTTTGGCGGATAAAGGAAGGTCGTCTGAAAGCGGAAAAACCGTTTTCAGACGACCTTTTTTGTTGACGCAGCCCTCTATGCATCCCATGTGTAACGGCATTTAAATATCGGTTAAGAAACAAGGCCCAAAACCGCCCCTGCCTTGTCGGAATCGCCGAATGACGGTACTATGCGCAGTTAACAGCTTGATTACCGTTCGGATGGTCATGCGTCCGGGCGAGGTTTTAAATTCAGTATCTTATTTGAAAGCATAAAATGATTAACGATATTCAAAAAACAGCGGAAAGCAAAATGCAGCGCTCGGTAGAAGTGCTGAAAGAGAATTTGGCGAAAGTGCGTACCGGACGTGCGCATACCGGTCTGTTGGACCAAGTGGAAGTCGAATACTGGGGCAGCATGGTTCCGGTCAGCCAAGTGGCTAACGTAACGCTTTTGGATGCGCGCACCATCGGCGTGAAACCTTTTGAAAGCAATATGGCGGCCAAAGTCGAGAAAGCCATCCGCGATTCAAACTTGGGTCTGAACCCGGCAGCCGTCGGCGATTTGATCCGCGTGCCTATGCCTATGTTGACCGAAGAGCGCCGTAAAGATTTGATTAAAGTCGTACGCAGCGAGGCGGAAGAAGGACGCGTGTCCATCCGCAACGTGCGCCGCGATGCGAACGATCACATCAAAAAACT
Source organism: Neisseria flava (assembly GCF_982712965.1). NCBI lineage: Bacteria > Pseudomonadati > Pseudomonadota > Betaproteobacteria > Neisseriales > Neisseriaceae > Neisseria > Neisseria flava. The sequence goes on from NZ_CEXQBZ010000030.1 coordinate 1,837, forward strand.
CTTGAAAGACAAAGAAATTTCCGAAGACGAGGCACGTCGCGGCGAAGAAGCGGTTCAAAAACTGACCGACAAATACATCGCCGAAGCCGATAAAACGCTGGCTGCCAAAGAAGAAGATTTGATGGCGATTTAAACCCTTGTCCGCTGCGTTTCAGACGACCTTTGAACCGCCGCGCTGCGAAAGGCAGATATGAAGAGCAGCACGCAGACCATTTTGGAACATACTTCGGTTCCGAAGCATATCGCCGTGATTATGGACGGCAACGGCCGTTGGGCGAAAAAGCGATTCCTTCCCCGCGTGATGGGGCATAAACGCGGCTTGGACGCGTTGGAAAATATGGTGAAGCATTGCGCCAAACTGGGTGTGCAATATCTGACCGTGTTTGCCTTTTCGACTGAAAACTGGCGCCGCCCCGAAGACGAAGTGTCGTTCCTGATGGGGCTGTTTTTGCAGGCTTTGCAAAAGCAGGTGCGCCGTCTGCACGAAAACAATATGCGCCTGAAGGTGTTGGGCAGCCGCGAACGTTTCAACCGGCAGATTCTGCAAGGCATAGAAGAAGCGGAAGCCTTGACGGCAAACAATACCGGTCTGACCCTGAGCATTGCTGCCGATTACGGCGGCCGCTGGGATATTTTGCAGGCGGCAAACAAACTGATTGCCGAAGGCGTATCCGAGATTACGGAAGACGCGCTGGCGAAACACTTGATGCTGGGCGATGCGCCTGAGCCGGATTTGTTCATCCGCACCGGCGGCGAAACGCGCATCAGCAATTTCCTGCTTTGGCAGATGGCGTATGCCGAACTTTATTTTACCGATACCCTGTGGCCCGATTTTGACAGCAAAGCCTTGGACGATGCTGTCGCCTCGTTCCAAAAACGCGAACGACGCTTCGGCCGCACTTCGGAACAGCTGCCGGTAGAGCAGCAAAGGGGTTAAAAATGTTGAAACAACGGATTATCACGGCGCTGTGGATGCTGCCGTTGATGCTCGGTATGCTGTTTTACGCGCCGCAATGGCTGTGGGCGGCATTTTGCGGATTGATTTCTCTGGTTACGCTGTGGGAATACGCTCGCATGAGCGGACTGGAAAAACTGAAAACCAATCATTATCTCGCTGCGACGCTGGTGTTCGGCGTGATTGCCTACGCAGGCGGTTGGATGCTGCCGGATATCGTCTGGTACGCTGTTTTGGCGTTTTGGCTGGTCGTCATGCCCTTGTGGCTGAAATTCAAATGGAAATTGAACGGCGGCTGGCAGGCTTATACCGTCGGCTGGCTTTTGGTCATGCCGTTTTGGTTCGCACTCATGTCCCTGCGTCCGCATCCCGATTATGCCTTATCGCTGCTTGCCGTGATGGGTTTGGTGTGGGTTGCTGATGTTTTCGCGTATTTCAGCGGCAAAGCGTTCGGCAAACACAAAATCGCACCGGCCGTCAGCCCCGGTAAAAGCTGGGAAGGCGCAATCGGCGGCGCGATTTGCGTGGCAGTGTATATGACTGTGGTGTGGTGGTCAGGTTGGCTGACGTTTAACGCGGGCTGGTTCAATACCGTGTTAATCGGTTTGGTGCTGACCGTTGTCAGCGTATGCGGCGACCTGTTGGAAAGCTGGCTCAAGCGCGCGGCGGGCATCAAAGACAGCAGCAATCTGCTGCCCGGACACGGCGGCGTGTTTGACCGCGTGGACAGCCTGATTGCCGTCATCAGCGTCTATGCCGCCTTTGAAAGCTTGTTCTGAAGCGGTTATAGTGGATTAACTAAATCAGGACAAGGCGACGAAGCCGCAGACAGTACAGATAGTACGGCAAGGCGAGGCAACGCCGTACTGGTTTAAAGTTAATCCACTATAAAAATCGTTGGAACACATCAAACACAATATCGAATAAGCGTTTTCAGACGACCTTTTCGACCTCAAGCCCAAAGGTCGTCTGAAATCCGAAAGCAGTACATAAAGAACACACCATGACACCACAAGTCCTGACCATATTAGGCAGTACCGGCAGCATAGGCGAAAGCACGCTGGACGTTGTTTTGCGCCACCCCGAAAAATTCCGCGTATTCGCGCTGGCGGGGCATAAGCAGGTTGAGAAACTGGCGGCTCAATGTCAAACATTTCGCCCAGACTATGCCGTCGTTGCCGATACCGAACACGCCGCCCGGCTTGAAGCCCTGTTGAAACGCGACGGCACGGCGACGCAGGTTTTACACGGAGTGCAGGCATTGGTTGACGTTGCGTCTGCCGATGAAGTCAGCGGTGTCATGTGCGCCATTGTCGGAGCGGCGGGGCTGCCTTCCGCGCTGGCGGCGGCGCAAAAAGGCAAAACCATTTATCTGGCGAACAAAGAGACGCTGGTGGTTTCCGGCGCGTTGTTTATGGAAACCGCCCGCGCAAACGGTGCGGCAGTGTTGCCCATCGACAGCGAACACAACGCCATTTTCCAAGTTTTGCCGCGCGATTACACAGGTCGTCTGAACGAACACGGCATCCGCTCGATTATCCTGACCGCTTCCGGCGGCCCGTTTCTGACGACCGATTTAGGCACGTTCGACAGCATTACGCCCGCGCAAGCGGTCAAACACCCTAATTGGAGCATGGGGCGCAAAATCTCCGTCGATTCCGCCACCATGATGAACAAAGGTTTGGAGCTGATTGAAGCGCATTGGCTGTTCAACTGCCCGCCTGATAAACTCGAAGTCGTTATCCATCCGCAGTCCGTGATACACAGCATGGTACGCTACCGCGACGGCTCCGTGCTGGCGCAACTGGGCAATCCCGATATGCGTACGCCCATCGCTTATTGTTTGGGCTTGCCGGAACGCATCAATTCGGGTGTCGGCGACCTGGATTTCGACGCATTGTCTGCGTTGACCTTCCAAAAGCCCGACTTTGACCGCTTCCCTTGTCTGAAGCTCGCCTATGAAGCCATGAACGCGGGCGGAGCCGCACCCTGCGTCTTGAACGCCGCCAACGAAGCCGCTGTCGCCGCCTTCTTAGACGGGCAGATTAAGTTTACCGACATTGCCAAAACCGTCGCCCACTGTCTCGCACAAGACTTTTCAGACGACCTCGGCAACATCGAAAACCTGCTGGCGCAAGACGCCGTTACCCGCAGACAGGCGCAGGAATTTATCGCCGCATTGGGATAAACCGTGCCGCAACGATAAAAAATGACAGGTCGTCTGAAAACCCGCCCATCCGTCATGTGTGGCGGACAAAACGGCAGACTGACTTTATAATCGGCAAAATAACGCCAATAATATTTTCTACACATTGCGAATGCTTTCAGACGACCCCTGCCTTGATACGTCGTCTGAAACATCGACAACGTCAACCCATACCCAAACTGAGAGATTCTTTTGCAAACCCTTCTAGCTTTTATTTTTGCTATCCTGATTTTGGTCAGCCTGCACGAGTTCGGACACTACATCGTCGCCAGATTGTGCGGCGTCAAGGTTGTGCGCTTTTCCGTCGGCTTCGGCAAACCGTTTTTCAGCAGAAAGCGCGGCGACACCGAATGGTGTTTGGCGCCCATCCCCTTGGGCGGCTATGTCAAAATGGTCGATACGCGCGAGGGTGAAGTGGCGCAGGCAGACCTGCCTTACGCCTTCGACAAACAGCATCCCGCCAAACGCATCGCCATCGTCGCCGCAGGCCCGCTGACCAATCTCGCGCTGGCGGTTCTGCTTTACGGTTTGAGTTTTTCCTTCGGCGTTACCGAAATCCGCCCTTATGTCGGCATGGTTGAGCAAAATACCATTGCCTCAAAAGCAGGTTTTCAGCCCGGAGACAAAATTATTTCGGTTAACGGCGTTAACGTCGGCGAGTGGGAAAAAGCCCAGCAAGAAATCGTGTTGAACATCGAGTCAGGCAAGGTAAATGTTGCCGTTCAGACGACCTCGGGACAAGAAACCATGCGGATTATCGATGCCGCAGGCACGCCCGAAGCAGGTAAAATTGCGAAAAACCAAGGCTATATCGGGTTGTCGCCTTTTAAAATCACCACCCGTGTCGGCGAAATGACAGAAAACAGCCCGGCTGAAAAAGCAGGTTTAAAAAAAGGCGACAAGCTGATCAGTGCCGACGGCAGGGACATCGAGTCTTGGCAACAATGGGTGGAAATTGTACGCCAAAGCCCGGGTAAGAAAATCGAATTGATTTATGAGCGCGACGGTCAAACCGTTCAGACGACCATCCGCCCCGACAGCATCCAACAACCCGACAGAACGCTGGTCGGCAGGGTAGGCTTCGGTCCTCAGGGCGACGAAGCGTGGGCAAAAGAAATCAAGCGCGAATATAAGCCGTCTGTCGCAGAAGCATTTGCGATGGGCTGGGACAAAACCGTCAACAACGCTTGGATGACGGTAAAATTCTTCGGAAAACTGATTACAGGCAATGCCTCCCTGAACCATATTTCAGGCCCGCTGACCATTGCCGACGTCGCCGGAAAAACGGCACAGCTGGGGTTTCAAAGCTATTTGGAATTTCTCGCATTGGTCAGCATTAGTTTAGGCGTGTTGAACTTGTTGCCCATCCCCGTGTTGGACGGCGGGCATTTGGTGTTCTACACTGCCGAATGGATACGCGGAAAGCCCTTGAGCGAGCGCATACAGGCAATCGGCCTGCGACTCGGACTGGCTGCCATGCTGTTAATGATGGCACTGGCTTTCTTTAATGACATCAACCGTTTGTTTGGATAATTTTATGAAATTGAAACAGATTGCTTCTGCTTTGATGGTATTGGGCATGTCGCCTTTGGCATTTGCCGACTTCACCATTCAAGACATCCGCGTCGAAGGTTTGCAGCGCACCGAACCGAGTACGGTCTTCAACTACCTGCCCGTCAAAGTCGGCGACCAATTCAGCGACGCACGCAGCGAAGAAATCATCAAAACTCTGTATGCGACCGGTTTTTTTGACGATGTCCGCGTAGAGACCATGGGCAATCAGGTCTTGCTGACCGTTATCGAACGCCCGACCATCAGCACGCTGAACATCACCGGCGCGAAAATGCTGCAAAACGACGTGATCAAGAAAAACCTTGAATCCTTCGGTTTGGCGCAATCCCAATACTTCAATCCTGCCACGCTGAGCCAGTCTGTCGCCAGCCTGAAGGAAGAATACAAAAGCCGCGGCAAACAGTCGGTTCAAATCACGCCGACCGTCACCAAACTCGCGCGTAACCGCGTTTCCATCGACATCGCCATCGATGAGGGTAAAACCACCAAGATTACCGACATCGAATTTGAAGGCAACAAAGTCTATTCCGACCGCAAGCTCATGAAACAAATGTCTTTGAGCGAAGGCGGTATGTGGACTTGGCTGACCAAGAGCAACCAGTTTAACGAGCAAAAATTCTCGCAAGACATGGAGCGCGTCAGCGAGTTCTACCAAAACAACGGCTACTTCAATTTCCGTATTCTCGATACCGACATCCAGACCAACGAAGACAAAACCAAGCAAACCATTAAAGTTACGGTTGACGAGGGCGAACGCTTCCGCTGGGGCGACGTACGCATAGAAGGCGATACCCGCGAAGTACCGAAAGAAGAGCTGCAAAAACTGCTGACCATGAAGCAGGGCAAATGGTACGAACGCGCCCAAATGGTCAAATCGCTCGAAGCCATCCAAAACCGCATGGGTACGGCAGGTTACGCGTTCAGCGAAGTCAATGTTCAGCCTGTTCCCAATGCCGAGACCCAAACTGTCGATTTCGTCCTGAACGTCGAACCCGGCCGAAAAATCTATGTGAACGAAATCAACATCACCGGCAACAACAAAACCCGTGACGAAGTCGTGCGCCGCGAATTGCGTCAGATGGAATCCGCGCCTTACGACACGTCCAAGCTGCAACGTTCCAAAGAGCGCGTCGAGTTGCTGGGCTACTTCGACAACGTACAATTCGATGCCGTGCCGGTTGCCAACACGCCCGACCAAGTCGATTTGAACATGAGCGTGAACGAACGTTCTACCGGCTCTTTGGATATGAGTGCGGGCTGGGTTCAGGATACCGGCTTGGTCATGTCTGTGGGCGTTTCCCAAGACAATCTGTTCGGTACGGGTAAATCCGTTTCCCTGCGCGCTTCACGAAGCAAAACCACGCTGAACGGCTCGCTGTCGTTTACCGATCCGTATTTCACACCCGACGGCGTGAGCCTCGGTTACGATATTTACGGCAAGTCTTACGACCCGCGTAAAGCCTCTTCCAGCGCGAAACAATATAAAACCACCACCGCAGGCGGCGGCGTGCGCATGGGTATCCCCGTGACCGAATACGACCGCGTCAATTTGGGTCTGGCGGCGGAACACCTGACCGTGAATACCTACAAAGGCGCGCCTAAACGTTATGCCGACTTTATCAACCAATACGGTAAAGGCACGGGCGGCGTGGGCAGCTTCAAAGGCTGGCTGTACAAAGGTACGATTGGTTGGGGACGCAATAAAACCGATAGCGCATTGTGGCCGACCCGCGGTTACATGACCGGCATCAACGGCGAAATTGCCCTGCCGGGCAGCGACCTGCAATACTACACGCTGACCCACAACCAAACTTGGTTCTTCCCGCTGACCAAAGACTTTACCCTGATGCTCGGCGGCGAAGTCGGTGTCGGCAACGGCTATGGCAAAACCAAAACTATGCCGTTCTTTGAAAACTTCTACGGCGGCGGCTTAGGCTCCGTGCGCGGTTATGAGACCGGTACACTGGGTCCGAAAGTCTATGACGAATTCGGCGAAAAAATCAGCTACGGCGGCAACAAAAAAGCCAACGTTTCCGCAGAGTTGCTGTTCCCGATGCCGGGCATCAAAGATTCCCGCTCCGTCCGTTTGAGCCTGTTCGCAGACGCGGGCAGCGTATGGGATGGTAAAACGTATAACGACAGCAGCAGCAATACCTACTACACCAACAATGCCGCTCAAAACCCATACGGCTTAGGCAAGACCCACAAATCGACCTTCAAGGAAGAGTTGCGCTACTCCGCCGGTGCGGCAGTAACCTGGCTCTCGCCGCTGGGTCCGATGAAGTTCAGCTACGCCTACCCGCTGAAGAAAAAAGACAGCGACGAGATCCAACGCTTCCAGTTCCAATTGGGTACAACATTCTGATGTAGGCAGAAAAAGGTCGTCTGAAAACCGAAATCCCTATGCGGTCAAACGTTTTCAGACGACCTGAAGGAAAAGGGGCAGGGCGTCCTGCCTCTTTTTAAAAAACAAACCGTCATCCTGCTGATGGGCGGGATACAAAATCAAGGAAATCCAGATGAACATCATTGCCAACGCCTTCCGCCTCGGCGGCGCGGCTTTATTGGGCTTCGGGTTGATGAACCAAGCTGTGGCGGCGGAAGCCGTGCAGAAAATCGGCTTTATCAATACCGAGCGCGTTTATCTTGAGTCCAAGCAGGCGCAACGCATTCAGACGACCTTGGAAAAAGAATTCCGCAGCCGTCAGGACGCTTTGCAGAAATTGCAGCAAGAAGGTGAAAAGCTCGAAAAATCCCTGACCGAAGGCAAATTGCAAGGCAAAGAGCGTGAAGCTGCGGCAAAACGCTGGGGCGAGCTGGTTCAGCAGTTCCGCAAGAAACAGGCGGAGCTGGCAGAAGACTACAACCTGCGCCGCAACGAAGAATTTGCCGCCCTCCAGCAAAACGCCAACCGCATCATCGTCGATCTTGCCAAACGCGAAGGTTACGATGTGATTTTGCAGGACGTGATTTACGTCAATGCGCGTTACGACATCACTGACAGCGTGATTAAAGCCTTGAATACACGTTAATCGGAAGGCTGAACGAGATACGACAAACCTGTTTTCAGACGACCTCTTTCAAGCGAAGGGTCGTCTGAAAATCCAATAAACGATATAATTACCTGTCTTATCACTCCTGCCGGCATACGTTTTAAGCAAACCGTTCTGTCCGACTGCTCCCGCCGTCCCTTTTCAGACGACCTCATCTCAAAGCTTACGAAACATCATGACTTCAAAAACCTACACCCTGTCCCAAATCACAGCGCAGCTTGGCGGCGAATGGCGCGGCAAGGACATTTCCGTCGCCGCCGTGCGCCCGCTCGCAGACGCGCAGGCAGAACACATCAGCTTCCTCGCCAATCCGAAATACAAAGCTGAAGTCCACGACAGCAGCGCAGGTGCAGTCATCGTTTCCGCCAAAGCAGTGGACGAATTTGAAGGGCGCAACCTGATTGTCGCCGACGATCCCTATCTCTATTTCGCCAAAGTCGCCCGCCTGTTTTCACCCGTCGTCAAAGCGTGCGGCGGTATCCATCCGACTGCCGTCGTCGAAGAGGGCGCCACCGTTCCCGCGAGCTGCGAAATCGGCGCAAACGCCTACATCGGCGCAAACACCGTGCTCGGCGAAGGCTGCCGCATCTTGGCAAACGCCGTTGTCCAACACGATTGCAAACTGGGCGACGAAGTCGTCCTACATCCCAACGCCGTCGTTTATTACGGCTGCACATTGGGCAACCGCGTCGAAATTCACAGCGGCGCAGTCATCGGCGCGGACGGTTTCGGACTCGCCTTCGCCGGCGATTCATGGTTTAAAATCCCGCAAACCGGCGCGGTAACGCTGGGCGACGACGTAGAAATCGGCTCGAACACCAACATCGACCGCGGCGCAATGAGCGACACCACCGTCGGCAACGGCACCAAAATCGACAACCAAGTCCAAATCGGACACAACTGCAAAATCGGTTCGCACACCGTCATCGCCGCCAAAACCGGCATCTCAGGCAGCGTTACCATCGGTAGCTACTGCATCATCGGCGGCGGCGTCGGTACGGTCGGACACATCGAAATTGCCGACAAAACCACCATCGGCGGCGGCACATCCGTGACCCACAGCATTACCGAAAGCGGCAAACACCTCGCCGGCATCTTCCCGATGTCCACCCATAAAGAATGGGCGCGCAACGCCGTCTACATCTACCGCTTAAGCGAAATGAACAAACGCCTCAAAACATTGGAAAACCGTCTGAGCGACAGCGAAAAAGACGAATAACCCCACAATCGGTTTGCATGGCGGATGCGCTTTAAACCCCAATAAGGCGGCAAAGCCTGCCGTTTTAAAGCCAGCCCGCGATGAAACCGCCCAGCCAACCCCGAAATACCAAGGAATACGACGAACATGGACGTACAACTCCCCATCGAAGCCAAAGACATCCAAAAACTCATTCCCCACCGCTACCCGTTTTTGCAACTCGACCGCATCACCGCCTTCGAGTCCATGAAAACCCTGACCGCGATTAAAAACGTCACCATGAACGAACCGCAGTTCCAAGGCCATTTCCCCGACCTGCCCGTCATGCCCGGCGTACTCATCATCGAAGCCATGGCGCAAGCCTGTGGCACACTCGCCATCCTCAGCGAAGGCGGCCGCAAAGAAAACGAATTCTTCTTCTTCGCCGGCATAGACGAAGCCCGCTTCAAACGTCAAGTCATCCCCGGCGACCAGCTTGTTTTCGAAGTCGAGCTGCTGACCAACAAACGCGGCATCGGCAAATTCAGCGCCATCGCCAAAGTGGACGGGCAAGTCGCCGTCGAAGCCATCATCATGTGTGCCAAACGCGTGGTTTGAGTGTTCAGAAAAAGGTCGTCTGAAAGTTTCAGACGACCTGTTGCCGTCGCGCATCTTCGCGGCAACACGACAGGAAAGGAAAAACATGACCCTCATCCACCCGACCGCCGTCATTGACCCCAAAGCCGAACTCGACTCCAGCGTCAAAGTCGGCGCGTACACCGTCATCGGTCCCAACGTCCAAATCGGCGCGAACACCGAAATCGGCCCGCATACCGTCATCAACGGCCACACCACCATCGGCGAAAACAACCGCATTTTCCAATTTGCCAGCCTCGGCGAAATCCCGCAGGACAAAAAATACCGCGACGAGCCGACCAAGCTGATTATCGGCAACGGCAACACCATCCGCGAATTCACCACTTTCAACCTCGGCACGGTAACCGGCATCGGCGAAACCCGCGTCGGCGACGACAACTGGATTATGGCGTACTGCCACCTCGCGCACGACTGCGTCATCGGCAACCACACCATCTTCGCCAACAACGCCTCGCTCGCCGGACACGTTACCATCGGCGACTACGTTGTTTTAGGCGGCTACACGCTGGTGTTCCAGTTCTGCCAAATCGGCGACTACGCCATGACCGCCTTCGCCGCAGGCGTACACAAAGACGTACCGCCGTACTTCATGGCGGCAGGCTACCGCGCCGAACCCGCAGGCATCAACAGCGAAGGCATGCGCCGCAACGGCTTCACCGCCGAGCAAATCGCTGCCGTCAAAGATGTGTATAAAACCATCTACCACCGCGGCATCCCGTTTGAAGAAGCCAAAGCCGATATCCTCCGCCGCGCCGAAACGCAAGCCGAGCTGGCGGTGTTCAAAGACTTCTTCGCCCAATCCACGCGCGGGATTATCCGCTGAAGACAAAATCTGCCTGAAGGTCGTCTGAAAACCTGACCGCTTTAACGACGTTTTTTGATCCGACAAACCTTACCAAGGTCGTCTGAAAAGTTTGCAGGTTTGCCGTTTCAGACGACGTTGTTTTCGTAACATTTGCCTTGTCCTTTCCACGTTTGGCGTGGGAATGGCGGTGGCGCAAGATTCTGTCTTCCATCTAATCGAAAAGGTCGTCTGAAAACTGGGAAACCAAGTTTCAGACGACCTTTTGATTTGTTGGCACGATGTTGATCATGCGTATTTTAGGAACAGATGATTTTGGGCGCGGCATTTTTTAAATGAACCAAATGCCTGCTGTTCCGCCCGCTTTAGTGGACGTGGCTGCTTTCTACGCCGCCTTTGATTTCACCATAGACTTGTGCAGAGCTGCCTTGTCCGGATTGGGCGGCGCAGGCGTTGAGGAGCAGGAGGGCGGTGGTGAGGAAGAAGAATTTTTTCATGCGGGTTTCCTTTGGTTGGATGGGAGGGGAGGTCGTCTGAAACCCAATAATATAGTGGGAGACCTTTGCAAAAATAGTTTATTAACGAAATTTTACGCATAAAAATGCGCCAAAAAAATTTTCAATTGACTAAAACCTTCCTAATATTGAGCAAAAAGTAGGAAAAATCAGAAAGGTTTTGAATTTTGAAAATGAG
>NZ_CEXQBZ010000031.1:0-12780 GCF_982712965.1 Neisseria flava
GGAGTACGGCTTGGTATTTGAAGTGTAATGTATATTTGCTCATAAAAAAACTGCACCTTGGTGGTTGGAGGGTATGTGTCCAACTTTTGGGGTGCAGTTCAAACTCTTCAGACGACCTTTCTTCATTTTTCACAGGAATATCCCCCCGCGCAGCCCTGCCCTTCAGCTTGCCGCCTGTTTTTTCCAATCGACACGCTCTGCCAAATCGGTATTGAAATGCGCGCCGATGTTTTGCCGCCTTGCGTATGCGGCTTGGGCGACGGCGAGGCTGCATTCGAGCAGGTTGCGGTTTTCGTATTCGGACGCGGTGTGCGGCTCGGCTTGGTTTTGCTTCCAAAGCCGCAGTTGGGCGATGGCGCGGCGCAGGCAGGCATCGTTGCGGAGGATGCCGAGATGGCGTTGGTTGAAGGCTTGCAGGACGGGGCGGCTGAATGTGTTTTGGAGGTCGTCTGAAAAGATACCTGCTTCAACAGAGGGGCTTTCAGACGACCTTTGGGACGGTACAGCTTGGAATGCTTGTCCATCCGCGATGGTTTGGGCGGCAAGCCTGGCGGTAACGACGCATTCGAGTAGGGAGTTGCTGGCGAGGCGGTTGGCTCCGTGCAGCCCTGTGCAGGCGGTTTCGCCTAAGGCGTAGAGCTGCGGCAGGGAGGTTCTGCCGCTGGGGTCGGTTTGGATGCCGCCGCAGGTGTAGTGTTGCACGGGGCGGACGGGGATGGCTTGGCGCGTGATGTCCAAGCCGCATTGGGACAGGCAGTGCCGATGGATGGACGGGAAATGCTGACGGACGAACGCTGCGGGTTGGCGGCTGATGTCGAGTGAGACGAAGTCTTGCGTTTGTTTGGCGATTTCGGCAGCGATGGCGCGGGCAACGATGTCGCGCGGTGCGAGTTCGGCGCGGCGGTCGTAATGCGGCATGAACCGTTCGCCCGCTTGGTTGATGAGGATGCCGCCTTCGCCGCGCACGGCTTCGGAAATCAGGAAGGTACGTCCGTTTTCAGACGGCCTTGCCAAGCCTGTGGGGTGGAATTGGATAAATTCGAGGTTTTCGACTGCGCAGCCTGCGCGTATCGCCATGGCGATGGCGTCGCCCGTGCATTCGGGCGGCGTGGTGGTGGCGGCGTAAATTTGCCCGAGACCGCCGCCTGCGAGTACGGTATGGCGGGCGCGGATGCGGTAGGTTTCTTGCGTTTGGCGGTCGAGGACGGTCAGTCCGCACGCCGCGCCTGATTCGGTTTGGATATCCAACGCCATCTGCTGCTCGTAAACGCGGATGTTCGGGCAGCGGCGTATTTGGGCAATCAGGCTCTGCATGACGGCTTCGCCCGTGTAGTCGGCAACGTGGGCGATTCGGCGGCAGGTGTGTCCGCCTTCGCGCGTCAGGTGCAGGTCGTTATGATTCCGGTCGAACGCCACGCCCTGCGCCAGCAGCCATTCGATTGCCGGTTTGCCCTGCGACAGGATGGCGCGGACGGCGGCTTCGTCGCACAAACCCGCGCCCGCTTCTAAGGTATCGGCAACGTGTTTTTCAATGTCGTCCTCTCCTGACCACGCCGCCGCAATCCCGCCCTGCGCATGACGGCTGGCGGTGTCGTCCAGCCGGTTCTTGCACAAAATGACGATGCGGAACGATTCAGGCAGAGACAGGGCGAGCGTCAGTGCCGCCAGCCCGTTTCCGGCAATCAATACGTCGCAATCGGTTTGCATGGTGTTGTCCTTGTTTGTGAGGTCGTCTGAAACGGCAATATTGACGGCAAATCAGGCAGGGCCCATGCCGTTGAACACATCCCCACGTTTGAGTCCTGCCGCGAAGTCGAGCATACGCTGCAAAGGCAGTTTGGCAGCTTCGCCCAGCTTTCTGTCCAACAGGATTTCGTTGTGTCCGCTTGTCAGAGCGTATTTGATGCCGCCCAGCGAATTCATCGCCATCCACGGGCAGAGCGCGCAGCTTTTGCAGCTTCCGCCGTTGCCCGCCGTCGGTGCGGCGATAAATTCTTTGTCGGGTGCCTGCTTTTGCATTTCGTGCAAGATGCCTAAATCGGTCGCTACGATAAATTTTTTTTCAGGGCGCGATACGGCGGCTTTGAGCAGTTTGCTGGTTGAGCCGACCACGTCGCCCAGTTCGATGACGCTTTGCGGCGATTCGGGATGAACCAGCACCACCGCGTCGGGGTGTTCCGCTTTCAACGCCGCCAGCTCCTGCCCTTTGAATTCGTTATGGACGATGCACGAACCCTGCCACAAAAGCATATCCGCGCCCGTTTCGCGGCGGATGTAGTCGCCGAGGTGGCGGTCGGGTCCCCAAATCAGTTTCTCGCCGCGTGATTTCAGATAGGACACAATTTCCAACGCCACCGAAGACGTTACCACCCAATCGGCACGCGCTTTCACGGCGGCGGAAGTGTTGGCGTACACTACCACCGTACGGTCGGGGTGTTGGTCGCAAAACGCCGAAAACGCTTCTTCCGGACAACCCAAATCCAAAGAACATTCCGCTTCCAAATCAGGCATCAGCACCGTTTTTTCAGGGCAGAGGATTTTCGCACTCTCGCCCATGAAGCGCACGCCCGCCACCACCAGCGTACCGGCTTCATGTTCCGCGCCGAAGCGCGCCATTTCCAGCGAATCGCCCACGCATCCGCCCGTCTCCAAAGCCAAATCCTGAATCAGCGGATCAACATAATAATGCGCCACCAAGACCGCATTTTTCTCCTTCAGCAAAGCCTTGATTTCGTCTTTCAGACGACCTGCCGTCTCGCGGTCGGGCGTGTCGGCAACCTTCGCCCACGCCTGACGGATTTGGCAGGCGGAAGTCGGCGTTTGGATGAGGGGCATATCGTAGTCGAACGAGCGGCGGGCGGCGGTTTGCATGATGTTTCCTTGTAGCTGGTTTTTGAGGCGGCATGAAGGTTTGCCGTCTGTTTTTCAAACTGTTTTTATATTATGCTCAACTTGAGTATAATATGCAAGGTCGTCTGAAAACAGGTTTGAGATACCGCAAAACCGACCCGCTTCGTTCCGACAAACCGCTTTGGTTTACAATAAAGCCTTTCCCACCCACAGAAAGCCGAGCATGGACGCCTACCCCGAAGCCGAAGCCCCGCCGCAAAGCATCGTCGAGCTGGTTCCCGTATTGATTGCCGTTACCGACGGCGGCCTGCGGGCATTGACCGTCGCCCAAGGCACGCTCCTGCCCAACGGCCCGCTCTCCCCCCTGCGCAATTCCCTGCAGGCGGGTGTGAAGCTGTGGGTCGCCAAGCAGACTTCGCAGCCTATGGGCTATGTGGAACAGCTTTACACCTTTGTCGACACCCACCGCCGCAACGAACACGGCATGCCCGTGTTGTACGTCAGCTATTTGGGGCTGGTGCGCGAGGCAGCCGACAGCATCCTGCACCCGGATGCGAAATGGCAGGACTGCTACGACTATTTCCCGTGGGAAGACTTGCGCACCGACGGCGGGCAGCGCGACGCCATCGTCAGCCGCCTGCGCATTTGGGCAAACTCGGCGGACACGGAGGAAGTCCGCCAAAAGCGGCTCAAGCGCATTCATTTGTGTTGGGGGGTCGAACCGGAAAACTGGTCGGAAGAATACGTTTTGCAACGCTATGAAATGCTGTATGAAAGCGGCCTGATAGCGGAAGCCGCCGAGCCGCAGGCAAACTTCGACTTCGCGCTCACGGGGCAGCCCATGCGCCACGACCACCGCCGCGTGCTGGCAACCGCCCTGTCCCGCCTGCGCGCCAAAATCAAATACCGCCCCGTGATTTTCGAACTGATGCCGCCCGAATTCACGCTGCTGCAACTGCAAAACAGCGTCGAAGCCATCAGCGGCAGATTGCTGCACAAGCAAAACTTCCGCCGCCAGATTCAGCAGCAAAACCTCATCGAGCCGTCGGATACCGGCGTATCGGGCAGCAAAGGCCGTCCCGCGCAGCTTTACCGCTTCCGCGACGACGTCCTGCCCGACAGGCTGATTTCGGACATCGGACTGCCGCTGGGCAGCCGTTAGCCCGTTCTCAGACGACCTATAGTGGATTAACAAAAATCAGGACAAGGCGACGAAGCCGCAGACAGTACAGATAGTACGGAACCGATTCACTTGGTGCTTCAGCACCTTAGAGAATCGTTCTCTTTGAGCTAAGGCGAGGCAACGCCGTACTGGTTTTTGTTAATCCACTATAAAATGAAGTTTTGCCCCATCGGTGCAACATCAATCTTTTTCAACAAAGGAAACCCCATGTCGTCTGAAAACACCCTCTTCCCCCTGCCCGACACCTTGCTGCGCCCCATGGTGGAACAAGCCCTGAGCGAAGATTTGGGCAGGCGCGGCGACATTACGTCCGCCGCCGTCATCGCGCCCGACAAAACCGCCAAACTCTTCCTCGTCAGCCGCGAAAACGGCGTCATCGCCGGCATGGACTTGGCGCGCCTCGTCTTTCAGACGATGGATCCGTCCGTCCGCTTCCAAGCCGAAGTCCACGACGGGCAAGCCGTCCGCACAGGTCAGACGCTTGCCGCCGTCGAAGGCAACGCCCGCGCGCTGCTCGCCGCCGAACGCACCGCGCTCAACTACCTCACGCACTTAAGCGGCATCGCCACCGCCACCGCGCGTGCCGTTGCCGAAGTCGCTGAATACGATACAGACATCGTGTGCAGCCGCAAAACCATCCCACTGCTGCGCGTCCTGCAAAAATACGCCGTCAGGGCAGGCGGCGGCGTGAACCACCGCATGGGTTTGGACGACGCCGTACTCATCAAAGACAACCACCTCGCCTATTGCGGCAGCATCGCCCAAGCCGTGCGGCAGGCAAAACAGGCGGTCGGACCGTTGACTTGCGTAGAAATCGAAGTGGACACGTTGGCACAACTGGACGAAGCCATCGCGGCGGGCGCGGAACGGATTTTGCTGGACAACATGGACGACGAAACCCTGAAAGAAGCGGCAAACCGCTGCCACACGCAAACCGCCCACCCCCACACCATCTATTGCGAAGCATCGGGCGGCATCGGCTTCGACCGCCTGAAGCGCGTAGCGCAAACCGGCGTGGACGGCATCGCCCTCGGCTATCTGACCCATAGCAGCCGCTCGTTGGACATAGGTTTGGATTTCGTGGCGTAAATTTTGCCGAAGACAGCGGCGCAGAAAGAAATCCATTCAAAAACGCCCGTTTCGTCATTCCCGCACAGGTGGGGTAAAGATGGCGAAACGGGCGTTTTTTGGAGTGGATTAAAATTGCAATGATAAGGCGTTGCCAACGCCCTTATGTACGATATTATAGTGGATTAACTTAAACCAGTACGGCGTTGCCTTGCCTTGCCGCACTATCTGTACTGTCTGCGGCTTCGTCGCCTTGTCCTAATTTAAATTTAATCCACTATATTTTCGACACGCAACTTACCGGTTGTCGTCATTCCCGCGCAGACGGGAATCCATCGTAAAACTTGAGAAACCTTGATTTGAAAAAGATTTCTGAATTTCAAAAATGGATTCCCACCTGCGCGGGAATGACGGAAGAATGTATCAAAACCGGGCGGGTAGGATATAAATGTGATACGGCAAACAAGGTTACAGTTGCAAAAAGGTCGTCTGAAACCCCATCACCCGATTTTCAGACGACCTCAATCCATATCGCTTTCAGGCAGCTCCGCCGAACCCATACGGCGCAGGATGATGTTGGTTTTGTTACGCAGGCGTTTGCTTTTGGGGTTGTCGGCGTAAAACAGCGGCGCGGGGACGCGGGCGGCGAGTTTGGCGGCCTGCTGTTTGGTCAGGTTGGCGGCGGGTCTTTTATAGAAATACTGGGACGCGGCTTCTGCGCCGAATACGCCGTAGTGCCATTCGATAGCGTTCAGATACAGCTCGAAAATGCGGTCTTTGTCGGTAACAGCTTCCATCATCGCGGTAATCGCGGCTTCTTCGCCTTTGCGGATATAGCTGCGGCTTTCGTTCAAAAACAGGTTTTTGGCAAGCTGTTGGCTGATGGTCGAGCCGCCTGCTTTGACTTCGCCGCTTTGTTTGTTGCGCTTGATGGCGTATTGGATGCCGCCCCAGTCGAAGCCGCCGTGTTCGGCAAATTTGGCATCTTCGGAGGCAATCAGGGCTTTTTTCAGGTTGACCGAAATGCGGTCGTAAGGTACCCAGCGGTAATCGAGCGCGACATCTTTGCCTTCGCTTTGAAACTGCCGCATCCGCATCGCCATGAAGGCGGTTTTATTCGGCGCGACGGCGCGGTAAGTGATGATGTTGCCGTACACATAAGCGTTGAAAAAGATAAATGCGCCCAAAGGCAGGGCAATCAGCCATTTGATGATGCGGAACATTTTATAACTCTCTCATATATTGGATGACGGGCAGGACATCGGGTACGAAACCGCGCCAAAGCCGGTAGGAAGCTGCCGCCTGTCCGACCAGCATGCCCAATCCGTCGGCGGTTTGTTTTGCGCCTGATTGGCGGGAGAACGCTAAAAACGGCTCTGCCGCCCCGCCGTAAACCATATCGTAAGCCAAAGTGCAATGTTCAAAGACTTTGGGCGATACGGCGGGAAGCTGTCCGCTTAAGCCGCCGGATGTGCCGTTGATGATGATGTCGAAGCCGCCTTCCAGTTCATCCAAAGGTATGGCTTCAATACCGAAATGCGCCGCCATTTCCGCCGCTTTGGCGTGGGTCCGGTTGGCGATAACGATGCGCGCAGGGCGGTATTCTTTCAATACGGGAATGACGCCGCGCACCGCGCCGCCCGCGCCGAGCAGCAAGACGGTTTTACCCGACAGTTCCACGCCCAGCCTCTTTGAAATATCGTCCGTCAGTCCGAGCCCGTCGGTATTGTCGCCGCGTATTTTACCGTTTTCCAGCAAAATCAGCGTATTGACCGCACCTGCCGCCAAAGCGCGTTCGGAATGTTCGTCCGACAAGGCAAACGCTTCCTGCTTGAACGGTACGGTAACATTCGCCCCGCGCCCGCCGTCGGCAAAAAACGCTTCAACTGCCTGCGCGAAACCGCCGATGTCGGCGCAAATTCGTTCATATTCGATTTCAACGCCTTCCTGCAAGGCAAACTGCCGATGGATTTGCGGCGATTTGCTGTGTGCGACGGGGTTGCCGAAAACGGCATAACGGGGAGCAGTGTTCATAAAAATCCTATCCGGCAGGACAAATGCAAAGACCGCCCATTATAACCGCCTTTGCCGCCTCATACCGCTGTTTTCCAATAAATCCAAATACGCATCGGATTGTTGACAATCAGGTCGTCTGAAACTATATTCCGCAAGTCAGAAATTTAACGGATTTGCGGTTTCAGACGACCTTCGGCATGATAAAATGCAGCAGATTTTCCGCGAGATTGCGTATCCGTTACTTCCCATTAGGAGCCGAAAATGTCTATCAAAGACGCAGTAAAACTGATTGAAGAAAGCGAAGCCCGCTTCGTAGATTTGCGCTTTACCGATACCAAAGGCAAGCAGCACCACTTCACCGTCCCCGCCCGCATCGTCCTCGACGACCCCGAAGAGTGGTTTGAAAACGGTCAGGCGTTTGACGGCTCGTCCATAGGCGGCTGGAAAGGCATTCAGGCATCCGACATGCAGTTGCGTCCCGACCCTGCGACTGCCTTCATCGACCCCTTCTACGACGATACCACCGTCGTCCTCACCTGCGACGTCATCGACCCCGCCGACGGTCAAGGCTACGACCGCGACCCGCGCTCCATCGCCCGCCGCGCCGAAGCCTACCTCAAATCCTCCGGCATCGGCGACACTGCCTACTTCGGCCCCGAACCTGAATTCTTCGTCTTCGACGGTGTAGAGTTTGAAACCGATATGCACAAAACCCGTTACGAAATCACGTCCGAAAGCGGCGCATGGGCAAGCGGCCTGCACATGGACGGTCAAAACACCGGCCACCGCCCTGCCGTCAAAGGCGGCTACGCCCCCGTCGCCCCGATTGACGCCGGACAAGACCTGCGCTCCGCCATGGTGAACATCTTGGAAGAACTCGGCATCGAAGTCGAAGTCCACCACGCCGAAGTCGGTACCGGCAGCCAAATGGAAATCGGCACGCGCTTCGCCACCTTGGTCAAACGTGCCGACCAAACCCAAGACATGAAATACGTCATCCAAAACGTTGCCCACAACTTCGGCAAAACCGCTACCTTCATGCCCAAACCCATCATGGGCGACAATGGCAGCGGTATGCACGTCCACCAATCCATCTGGAAAGACGGTCAAAACCTGTTCGCAGGCGACGGCTACGCCGGCTTGAGCGACACCGCGCTCTACTACATCGGCGGCATCATCAAACACGCCAAAGCCCTGAACGCGATTACTAATCCGTCCACCAACTCCTACAAACGCCTCGTGCCGCACTTCGAAGCACCGACCAAGCTTGCCTACTCTGCCAAAAACCGTTCCGCGTCCATCCGCATCCCGTCCGTGAACAGCAGCAAGGCACGCCGCATCGAAGCGCGTTTCCCCGACCCGACCGCCAACCCATACTTGGCGTTCGCCGCCCTGCTGATGGCGGGTTTGGACGGCATCCAAAACAAAATCCATCCGGGCGACCCTGCCGATAAAAACCTCTACGACCTGCCGCCGGAAGAAGACGCACTCGTCCCAACCGTCTGCGCCTCTTTGGAAGAAGCCCTCGCCGCCCTCAAAGCCGACCACGAATTTCTGCTGCGCGGCGGCGTGTTCAGCAAAGACTGGATCGACAGCTACATCACCTTCAAAGAAGAAGACGTACGCCGAATCCGCATGGCGCCGCATCCGTTGGAATTTGAAATGTATTACAGCCTGTAATCCGCATTTCCAGTCAGGCTAAACGAAAGGTCGTCTGAAAACCTAGAAACAAGGTTTTCAGACGACCTCTTTTTGTTTATTCAAAATACGGCCTGCCGGCCAAAGCAAAAAGTATTAAAATAACAGCAATCAAACGACACAAACCCTGCCGATAATAAAAACTGTCGTCATTCAAGCGCACACCTACCCTTCCCTGAAAAGCCGTCCTACCTTTCAGACGACCTTTCTTTCCAACCTCAAAACAAGGAGTGTTACAATGAAAGCAGCACGTTTTTACGATAAAGGCGACATCCGCATCGAAGACATCCCCGAACCGACCGTCGCCCCCGGCACCGTCGGCATCAACGTCGCCTGGTGCGGCATCTGCGGTACCGACCTGCACGAATTTATGGAAGGTCCGATTTTCATTCCGCCCTGCGGCCATCCGCACCCGATTTCCGGCGAGTCCGCACCCGTAACGATGGGACACGAGTTCTCCGGCGTGGTTTATGCCGTCGGCGAAGGCGTGGACGACCTCAAAGTCGGACAACACGTAGTGGTCGAACCCTACATCATCCGCGATGACGTACCGACCGGCGAAGGCAGCAACTACCACCTCTCCAAAGACATGAACTTCATCGGCTTGGGCGGCTGCGGTGGCGGCCTTGCCGAAAAAATCGCCGTCAAACGCCGCTGGGTGCATCCGATTTCCGACAAAATCCCGTTAGACCAAGCCGCTTTGATTGAGCCTCTGTCCGTCGGCCATCACGCCTACGTCCGCAGCGGCGCGAAAGCAGGCGACGTCGCATTGGTCGGTGGCGCAGGTCCGATCGGTTTGCTGCTTGCCGCCGTTTTGAAAGCCAAAGGCATCAAAGTCATCATCACCGAATTGAGCAAAGCGCGCAAAGATAAAGCCCGCGAATCCGGCGTTGCCGACTACATCCTCGACCCGTCTGAAGTCGATGTCGTCAAAGAAGTGAAAAAACTGACCAACGGCGAAGGCGTGGACGTCGCATTCGAATGCACCAGCGTCAACAAAGTGCTGGACACCATGGTCGAAGCCTGCCGCCCGACTGCGAAAGTCGTCATCGTATCCATTTGGAGCCACCCCGCCACCATCAATGTCCACAGCGTCGTGATGAAAGAGCTGGACGTGCGCGGCACCATCGCCTACTGCAACGACCACGCCGAAACCATCAAACTGGTGGAAGAAGGCAAAATCAACCTCGAACCTTTCATCACCCAGCGTATCAAGCTAGACGAGCTGATTTCCGAAGGCTTCGAGCGTCTGATTCACAACAACGAATCCGCCGTCAAAATCATCGTCAATCCCAACCTGTAAACGCCTGACGGATTGATATAGCTAAATAACTTTTTTCGATACGCAACTTATCGGTTATCGTCATTCCTGTCCTCACGTAGGCGGGGGTGGGAATGACGGAATTTGATGATATACCGTATTAAAGTTAAGTATGCTTGCTATAGAAACATAAAGGTCGTCTGAAAACCTCAAATCGGGTTTTTCAGACGACCTTTTCTTTTGCCTACTTTAGAAAGTGTGTTTCAACGTAGCAGTCAGGCTGCGCGGCGTGCCGTAAACATGGATGTCGGGCATGGGGCGGTAGCGTTTGTTGAACACGTTTTCAAAGTCCAAACCGATGCGGGTGGATTTGCCGATTTTGTAATGCGCGGTCAAGTCCAGCGTAGCGTATGGGCGTTGGGTTAAGGCTTCTTTACCGGCAACGGTGAGGGGCTGATATTCATCATAGGCGTTTGTGCCGCTTTGCCAGTTGACGTTTGCACCCAAGTTCAAACGGTCGGTTACGTCATACGCCGTGAAGAGTTTGAAAAGGTGGGCAGGATAAGAAGGGTTGACCACATTGCCCGAATCATTTTTGAGTTTGGAGTACGCATAAGAAGCATTGAGCAGCCATTTGTCGCTCAAGCGTCCGCCGACGGACAGTTCCACGCCTTTTGTTGTAGTGTTGTCGGCTGCACGGTAGTATTTCTTACCATTCTTGAATTTGCCTGCAACCACGCCCAAATGGTCGCGTTTGTTCATAAAGGCGGATGCAGAAGCGTTCAAACGGCCTTCAAACCACGAGGCTTTTAAGCCGAGTTCATATGTTTTGCCGCGTTGCGGTTCGAGTGCCGTACCGTCTTTGGTCAAGTAACGCACTTGCGGGCGGAATATGGTGGTATAGGAGGTGTAGGCTGTCAGATTGTCGTTTAAATCATAACTTGCGCCCAAATAGGGGATAAATACCTTGTTTTTATGCCTGCTGTCGGCAAAATCGTTGCGATTGGAACTGTAGCGGTATTGCCAATCGACAAACCGTCCGCCACCTATCAATGCCAGCCTGTCGGTCAGTTTGAAACGGGTCGAACCGTAAACAGAGAGGTTTTTCATATGGGCAAAGCCGTCGCGAAGGTAGGGTATAGCCGGTTTTGTGAAATTTCCGTCAAAAAGGCGCAAATCAGGGACAACACCGTCTTCATTTTCTTCGTAATATGAAGGAGTTTCCTTATTGTACTGATAGCTGATGCCGGCATTGAATTCATGTTTGCGTCCCCAAAGCGGGTAATCGCCGTCCAAACTCAGAGAAAAATCTTGGTCGGCGTACTTGGCTTGGTCGCGCTCGGCAACAAATTTAGCGGAATAGTCCGGATAAATGATAAAAGGACCGGCTATACCGGAAACTGCATCACTTTTTCCATAAGTATGGCTGTAGTTGCCGTTCAGAGCCCAACCGTTTTCAAACTCATGATTGATAGAGGTGAAGATTTCCGCACTGTTTTCTTTACCGTAAGCCCATTTTGCTGAGGAATTGCTGCGCGGAGAGGCTGCAAACGGTTCGAAAGGTTGATTGTTTTCAGGGTCTCCCGCTACGGTCAGATAGCTGAAAGGAGAGCTGCCGGTATTGCGGAAACGGTGTATTTCCGTACCGAGGCGCCAGTGGGTTTGCGGCGTGAGGTCGTAAGACAGAATGCCGTAGAAAGTGTGATTGTGGCGCGATGTGTTCGGCAGGTAATCGCCACCGTGGTCGCTGACCAAAATAGCGCGACCGCGCAAGGTATTGTCGGCATTCAAAGGATGATTGGCATCAAGGACGAAGCGGTAGTGTTTCCAAGAACCGACACCGGCTTCTACGCTAATGGCAGGTTTGGCAGTCGGTTTTTTGCGTTCCAAAGCAACCGTACCGCCCGGCTCGCCCATACCGCCGTTGGACAAACCGCTCGCGCCGCGCACGACGACGACTTGTTCGTACAATGCGCTGTCCAGATTGTTGGTACCGCGGCGGATGGCTTTCCCGTCGTAAAGGAATTTAGGCGCGCCGTCCACGGAAATGCTGTCAATCGCCTGACTGCGCGAAATAAACTCGCTGTGACCGGATACGTTGTTGCCCATTTTGCTGTAGAACACGCCCGGTGTTTGTTTCAACACGTCCTGCAAGGTATCCAAACCTTGATCGTCCATTTGTTTTTCAGTAACGACGGACAAAGACTGCGGCGTTTCACGCTGGGTCAGGCGGATGCCCGTAGCAGCGGAAGAAGCGGGAATGGTGTAGTTGGTGGTCGTCTGTTTGCCGATGCCCTTTACTTGGACGGTAGGCAAATCAACCTGCTCAAGCCCATCCCCTGCCCCGAAGGAATAGGCGGATAAAAGTGCCGCAGCGACGGCAACCGGCAAACGCGCCGGACGAAATTTAGATAATGGCATGGTGTCTCCTAATTATATTAGCCGTCCGAATGGCACGGAGTTCAAAGCCTCCTTACACAATTCGGCAGCAAATGGCTTTTTTGTATCGAAAAATGAGAATTTTTATCAATTTTTCGTAATAAGATGAAATAAAGCGGTCGGAGTATATTGAACAGTCGAAAAAGAATCAAATAATTTACATCTTATCAAATACGTCATTTCCATCTGAGACCTTTGCAAAAATAGTCTGTTAACGAAATTTGACGCATAAAAATGCGCCAAAAAATTTCAATTGACTAAAACC
>NZ_CEXQBZ010000032.1:0-12666 GCF_982712965.1 Neisseria flava
GACGAAGCCGCAGACAGTACAGATAGTACGGCAAGGCGAGGCAACGCCGTACTGGTTTAAAGTTAATCCACTATATCGGGTCTGCCCCATCCCATTCCTTCACCACAAAAAGGTCGTCTGAAAACCAAACTCCGGTTTTCAGACGACCTCAATCATTCCAAACTTTCAACCGACCTTATTTCAAGGCTTCCAGCAGCTTCCCGTGTATCCCGCCGAAACCGCCGTTGCTCATCACCAAAATATGGTCGCCTGCTTCGGCATGTTTCACGATTTCGGCAACGAAGGCATCAAAGTCTTGTCCGACGTGCAGCTTTCCACCCAAAGGCGCGAGGGCTTCGGCGACGTCCCAGTCCACGCCGCCGGCGTAGCAGAATACTTGGTCGGCACCTTTGAGGCTTTCGGGCAGGGCGGCTTTCATGGTGCCGAGTTTCATGGTGTTGGAACGCGGCTCAAGGACGGCGAGAATGCGGGCGTTTCCGACGCGCTGACTCAGGCCTTCGATGGTGGTTTCGATGGCGGTCGGATGGTGGGCGAAGTCGTCGTAAACGGTGATGCCGTTCACCGTGCCTTTGATTTCCATGCGGCGTTTGACGTTTTTAAACGCGCTCAAGGCTTCGCAGGCCGTCTGAATATCGACTCCGGCATGGCGCGCGGCGGCGATGACGGCGAGCGCGTTCATGCGGTTGTGTCCGCCCATCAAATCCCATGCGACGTGTCCGGCTTTTTTGCCGTCAAGCAACACGTCGAACGAGCCGTCGGTATTGACTTCGCCGACCTGCCAGCCATGTTCGATGCCGAATTTTTCCACCGGCGTCCAGCAGCCTTTGTCGAGAGTGTCTTGCAGGCTTTGCTGCTGTCCGTTGCAGACGATTAAGCCTTCGGACGGCACGGTGCGCACGAGGTGGTGGAACTGGGTCTGTATCGCACCCAAGTCGGCAAAGATGTCGGCGTGGTCAAATTCCAGATTGTTCAACACGGCGGTACGCGGACGGTAATGCACGAATTTGGAGCGTTTGTCGAAAAAGGCGGTGTCGTATTCGTCGGCTTCGATGACGAAAAACGGCGATTTGCTGTTCGGGTCTTGACGCGGCGTTTGCGGCAGACGGGCGGAAACGCTGAAGTTTTCCGGTACGCCGCCGATGAGGAAGCCCGGCGCGAGTCCGGCATATTCCAAGACCCATGCGAGCATGGACGCAGTGGTGGTTTTGCCGTGCGTCCCCGCCACGCCGAGTACCCAATGATGGTGCAGTACGTTTTCCGACAGCCATTGCGGGCCGGAAATATAAGGCAGGCCGCGGTTCAAAATCGCTTCAACCACATCCATTCCGCGCTTGGCGACATTGCCGATAACGTAAACGTCGGCTTTAAATTCGTCCAACTGCGCGGCATCGAAGCCTTCGTGTACGTCTATGCCCAAGGCTTCGAGCTGGGTGCTCATCGGCGGATACATCTTCGCGTCGCAACCGCTGACTTTAAACCCCGCTTCTTTGGCAATGGCGGCCACCCCGCCCATAAACGTGCCGCCGATACCGATAATGTGGATGTGTTTCATGATAAAACCGTCTTTTGAATGAAATAATGGGAAAGCCGCCATTATAGCGGAGTTTGGATGCAGGGGTCGTCTGAAAAGCGAAGCTGTGGCAAGATGGGAAATATGAAGGATTTGAGCTGAAAAGGAGAATCTACATGCCCAAGCTGACGCCGAAAATGTTCGCTTTTCTGCAAGCGCCTCAAGCCGAAGCCGTTTTGCTGCGGCTCTACACCCAAGCCTTAAAGCAAAACAGACAGATGTTTTTTCATTTTCTGCCCAAGATTTTCAAGCTCTTGGGCAAAGGGCTGGATTGGACGGGGGAAAACGAAAGTTTTTACGAAGACAAATACATCCCCATCGCACCGCAACAAGGCAAGTTTTTGTATATGCAGGCTTTGGCATCGGGTGCAAAAAATATTGTCGAATTCGGGACTTCCTACGGCATTTCGACGCTGTATCTTGCCGCAGCCGCCAGAGTCAACGGAGGGCGCGTCATCACTTGCGAATATCTGCCGCACAAAGCCGCAGCGGCGAGAAAACATTTTCAAGAAGCCGGTTTGGCAGACTATATCGAGCTTCGCGAAGGCGATGCGCTGGAAACCTTAAAAGACTTAGCCATCCGCCCCGATTTCGTCTTGCTCGACGGCTGGCCGGATTTGGTATTCCCCGTATTCAAGCTGCTGGAACCGAATCTTGCCGACCGCGCGGTCATCGCCGTGGACGATGTGGAAGGCTTCTCACCTGCCATGCAGGATTATCTCGATTACGCCCGCCATCCTGAAAACGGTTATATTTCATCCACACTGAAACCTTACAAAGCGTTGGAATATACGGTCAAAACAGGCAACCATACCGAAAAGGTCGTCTGAAAACCGGTTTCACCAAGATGAAACCGCCTTTTCAGACGACCTTCAACACGCTTCAGTCCTCGTCCTTTCCGTCCAGCAGCAAAAACACCATCGTCGCAAACAGCATCAATACCGCCGTCAACACCATCGCCCTCGAATAATTGTCCGCCCCCGCCCTGCCCAGATAGGCGTAAATCAGGGTGGTCAGCGTCTGCCATTCGGGACGTGCCAAAAACAGCGTTGCCGCAAACTCGCCGACGCAGGTTGCCGCCGCCAAAGTCAGCCCGCGCCTGAAAGCAGGTTTCAGCAATGGGGCGGTGATGTAAAAGGTCGTCTGAAAACGGTTTGCCCCCATAGTCCTCGCCGCCTCGCCATAACCTTGCGGCAACGCATCCCATGCCGCCAAAACATCTTTGGCGACAAACGGATACGCCAACAGCGCATAAGCGGCAATCAAAAGCGGCAGCGATGCCGTCCATTGCGGATACAGCAGCAGCACGCCGAACGCCACACAGACCGGCGACACCATAAACGGCAAAAATACCGCTCCCCTCACCCACGCCGCGCGTCTTGCCAAGCAGGCATACGACACGCCCAATACCGCAGCGGCAGCAACCGCCGCCACCGAAAAACGAACGGTGTTCCAAAGCGCCGCCAGCGTTTCGCCCTCGAGCAATACCCGCCAAGACTCTCCGGCAAGGGCGGCCTGCCGGACAACCGCAAGCAAGGGCATCAGGCAGCATACACACAACACCGACAATACCGCCGCGACCATCAGCCGTTCCGCCGCTGTTGCGGGCTTGCGCGGACGCGGTGCGGCGTGTGCCTTGTCCGCATCCGTCCGACGGCTCAACCGCGCATACAGCAATCCTGCCGCCGCGGTAATCCCCAACACCAGCCATACCAAGACGGAAGCCTGCGCCATATCCAATTCATACGCAATCAATCGGTAAATCTCCACTTCCACCGTCGCATAGCGGTCGCCACCCAACAGCAAAGCCAGTCCGAACCCCGAAAAACAATACAGGAAAACCAAACACAAACCGCCCGCCAACCACGGGCGCAATACCGGCCATTCCACCCTTAAAAACCGCTGCCAAGCCCCCGCCCCCAAAGCCTGCGCCGTTTGCAGGCGCGCCTCGGGAACCTGCAAAAATCCCTGATACGCCGCGCGCACCAAAACCGGCAGGTTGAAAAACACATTGCCGTAAATCAACAGATACGGCGTATCCTGCCAGCCCGCCCAAACGGCACCGTTTGTGCCGAACAAAGCCAACACGCCCATACCCGCTACCAAAGTCGGCATCACGAAAGGCAGCATCAACAGCCTCAACACCGCCGCGCGTCCCCGGAAATCCAAACGCGCCAACACCCACGCCGCAGGCACGCCCAAAATCCCCGCCAGCACGCAGGTTGCCAAAGCCTGAAATGCGGTCCATGAGATAAGGTGCTGCATATAATCATCGCGCAACACCCCGCCCCATGCACTCCCGTCGTAAAAAGCCAGCGCAACCAAAGGCGCGACGACCATCATGATAAGGAAGCCCAAAGGCAGCAGCGCGAGCAGTAAAGTGGAACTGAAAGAGCGGATGGAAGACATGGTTTGATGCTGTATGAAAATTAAAAAAATATAGGATTAAGTCGTCTGAAAAACGGTTTCAGCAAACCTGCCAAGCTGCTTTCAGACGACCTCTTTATCCAATACGGACTTTTACAATGCCTGAAACGCCTGTACTGCCGCCCAAATTATTTCAGGCTGCTCTTTAATCGCTTCATGAACGGCAAACGGCACATTCATCAGATGCACATAAGGCAATTCGGTTTTCAGTTCTACCCAATCATCGAAGGCAAGCAGAAAATCGGCTTCTCCGCGTATTGCCAAGACATTAGCTGCGATTTCACGGACGCTTTCGTTGGGATAACCGCTTGCGCTTTCGTCCAGCCACATGGCTTTCAATGCCGCAATCCATTTTTCGGCATCGGGTTCGGGATTGGCTGCCTGATAAGCGGCAAGCTGTTCCGACAGTTTTTCTTTTACAATATTAAGGTTCAGCGCTTCAAACATCGACCGTACGCGATTCAAGTGTTTTTGATGCCACTCTGCACCTACCGTGATGATTTTCTCAACATTTTCATCTTCCGCACCAAGACGGTAAGCAGTTATTCCTCCGTCGCTGAAACCGAACAGACTGTAATTTTCCACGCTTTCGTTGCGCAGGATTTGGCGCACATCATCGGCTGCTTGAGCATAGGTCAATGCGGTAGTGCCAAGCGTGGAGCGTCCGTGTCCGCGCGTATCGACGGCAATCACGCGGTAGTGTTGCAACAGGCGCGGCAGCAACGGTTCAAAGTCGGCAATCGAGCCGAAACCGCCGTGAAGCAAGACCATGACGGAGGCGGCTTCCTTACCGCCGATTTGGTAGTGCAGGCTTGCACCTTGATGGTTAAAAAATTTGGACTGCATGGTTTACCTTTTCAATCTATCCGGAGTATCTGCATAGGAAACATCAAAAAGCTTTTGGATTCCAACACAGATATTGAACATTTGCAAAGGGTCGTCTGAAAACGGCTTAGGAGCTGTATCTCCGTTTTCAGACGACCTCTTTCTTTAAACTTTTGTGTTCTCGATCATCAGCCGATTCCTCAACCATCTGGCGGTAGGTGCGATTTCGCCTGCCAGCATACCGGCTTCCACGCCTGTCGAGTGTTTGATAACATCCGCCGCCGCGCCGTGCAGCCATACGCCGGCGCATGCGGCTTGGAACGGCGGGATGCCTTGCGCGAGCAGGCTGCCGATGATGCCGCTTAAAACGTCGCCGCTGCCTGCGGTGGCAAGTCCGGCGTTGCCACTTGGGTTGGTATAGACCGTGCCGTCGGGCGCGGCGACAAGCGTGCGGTGTCCTTTTAAGACGGTTACGGCTTGGAACGTTGCGCTGATGGTTTGGACGGCGGACATTCTGTCTTGCTGGACGGTTTGGGTTGATGCACCAAGCAGGCGGGCGGCTTCGGCAGGGTGCGGGGTCAGAACCAGATTACCGCGCTTTTGTGCTGCTTCGCGGGTTTCGGTGTTAGACCTTGCCAGCAGGGTCAGCGCGTCGGCATCAAGCAACAGCGGCGCGTCTTGATTGTGCGTCAACACGTTATTTAAGATTTGGTTGGCGGTTTCGTCCAAACCCATGCCGCAACCGACCACCCATGCGCTGATATCCTTGCGTTTCAGCAGGTCTTCGGCAGTCGCCAGCATGATTTCGGGGCGTTCGGGGATGACGGCGAAGGGCAAGGCGGTTTGATTAAAGCCTGCCCACACTTTGCCGCTGCCTTGATAAATCGCGGCGGTGGAAGCGAGTACGACGGCGCCGCTCATGCCCGATGCGCCGCCGACGATGGCGAGCGTGCCGTATGTCCCTTTGTGCGACTCTGCCTGACGCGGGGTGAATACGTTGGGAAACTGTGAGGTCGTCTGAAAAAAATCGGGCGTATCGGGGAGCGTATAGGACGGGTTCATCATCAATCTGCCTGAGTTTGGTAAAATAGCGGATGCGTGGCGAAAAGAGGTTGGAATCCCTCTTTTATCGACTGTTGTTTTCACGATTCTACCGCCCCGTATAGGAACACTACAACCGCACAACAAGGAATATCTAAATGAAACAAAAAGTCAAAGTCTGGGATTCGCCGACGCGCCTGTTTCACTGGCTCTTGGTCTTATCGGTCGGATTTATGTGGTACAGCGCGCAGGCTGGCGGTGGGATGCTGGTTTGGCACTTGCGCTGCGGGCTGCTGATCGTCGGACTGATTATCTTCCGCCTGTGTTGGGGCTTGTGGGGCAGCGATACGGCACTGTTTTCGCAATTCGTGCGCGGCCCGTCGTCCATCCACCGCTACCTGCAAGGCAACCTGACTGAAAACGAACAGCCCGGACACAACCCTTTGGGCGCGCTGATGGTCATCGCGCTGATTGCGGCGGTCTTACTGCAAGTAACGACGGGCTTGTTCGCCGCCGATGAAAACACGTTTACCGACAGCGGCTATCTCAACCATCTGGTCAGCTCGAACACGGGCAGCCTGATGCGCAAAATCCACGTCAACTTCTTCAACCTGCTGGCGGCTTTGGCAGGATTACACATCGTTACGGTCTTAGCGTATAAGTTTCTGAAGAAAAAAGATTTGATCCACCCGATGATCAGCGGCTACAAACATATCGAAGGGCAAACCGTCGCCTTAAAATTTGCTTCCGCTGCCAAACTGATTGCCGCTTTGGCGATCGCGGTAGCAACGGTGGTTGCGATTTTGATGTTGAAATAACAATTTAAACAAATAGGAAAAGGTCGTCTGAAACTTTCAGACGACCTTTTGTCATTTGATTTATTGCTTTTTCAGCCCTTTGGCTTTGACAGTCGCGATGGTGCCGTCTATGCCTTTTTGCTTGATAAGTTCGCCGAACTGGTTGCGGTAAACCGTTACCAGGCTCGTTCCGTCCACGCGGATGTTGTAGATTTTATAGACAGGGCCGACCTTATAAAGCTGGTAGGCCACTTCGTATTTCGTCCCTTTTTTGGTGTGCAGTTCAGAAAACACGTCGAACTTATTGCCGTTGACCGTCATTTTCGGCAACAGCCTTACCTGAGCATCCGCCGCGCCGATTAAGGCGGAATGCGAATACATGGCTATAATCATGTCTTTAAAAGCGCGGATAAATTCCGTTTTCTGAGTAGCGGAGAATTCACGCCAAGGCGCGCCGACCGCCAAAGCGGAAATGCGTTCGTAATCCAGATAACGGTCTGCATACTGCTCGATCTGCTTGACCTTTTGCGCCTCGCTCAAAGAGCCGTTGCGCGCAATTTTCAAAACTGCATCTATATTCTGCTGCATCTGAGCCTGTGCGGGGTGTGTTTCAGCTGCCACATAAGGCGCGGCAACCGCCATCGGGACAGATAATACAAAAGCGGACAAATAAGGGGTCATCATTATTCCATAAGATAAGAAGCAAAGCTGCATTTTAAAACGCCCTGAGGCATAAACCGTTAATCAAATGTAAAAGCAGGAAAGATAACTATATAATCACCCTATCCGAATTTCTGAAATTCCCGCCATGTACGATGTCAACACACACGATGTCCGCCGTTTTTTCGCCCATGTCTGGCGACAACGCCTCACCCCCCTGCAACTGGACGGCTTACAACAAAAAGCCCTGCGGATTATCGAAGCCCATCCCGAATACGCCCGCTATCTCGAAAATATCGAAGACTATCTGGACAAAACCTGGACGCCCGAAGAAGGAGAAACCAATCCCTTCCTGCATATGTCGCTGCATCTCTCCCTGCAAGAACAAGCAGCCATCGACCAACCGCCCGGCATCCGCTCCATACATGGACAACTCTGCGCACGCTACGGCGGCGATTGGATACGCGCCGAACACGATATGATGGATGCGCTGGCAGAAACCATATGGGAAGCGCAACGCTACGGACGCGGCTTGGATGTCAACGCCTATATGACGCGGCTGCGCAAATTGGTCGGACTGGGGCAGGAAGAAACCGCCCGCATCAATCCGCACGAAGTCGGCGTGTCCGGCATCATCAGCGAAAGGGCTTGAGTTCATCTAGGTTAGAGAAAAGAATTTTCAGACGACCCTTCATGCCCGTTTAGTTATAAAATATTATCCATATTCAAAGTATTAACTCTATATATTGAATACACTGACATCAGTACAAAAGTCGTCTGAAACCTGTTTTCAGACGACCTTAACCCAACCTTTGCCCCGCCCAGCAATATCACTTTACCCCTCCATATACCCCTGCTCCCGCATCGAGCAAACTTCTTTTGCCGTAACAATAAAATGATCCAAAAGTGAGACATCAACCAATGCCAAAGCCTGTTTCAGACGACCTGTGAACGCAATATCTGATTGCGAAGGCGTAGCCGAACCGCCGGGATGATTGTGAGCGATAATCAGGCTGTCGGCGTATTCGTCCAATGCGAGCTTGACGATTTCCCTGATATAGACGGTATTTTCCGCCACCGTTCCGCGCGAAAGTTCGCGCATAGCAATCAGCCTGTTTTGGCGGTTGAGCAAAAGCGCGGTGCTGACTTCTATCTTTTCGTGCCCTAAATGCAGGCGCAGATAATCGGCAACGGCTTTCGGACTGGAAAGCGTGATGTTTTCCTGCAAATCCTCGCCCAAAATCCGCCTGCCGATTTCTTTGACGACGGCAAATTGGGTAAAACTCGCCAAACCCATGCCCTTGTATGCAGAAAGCGTTTTCGCGTCGGCACTCATCAGCTTGCCCAAGCTGCCAAACTCATTCAACAGATAACGCGCCAAATCCACCGCGCTCATCCCACGCGTACCCACCCGCAGCAAAATCGCCAATAACTCCGCATCGCTCAATGCGCCTGCACCACGCGCCAATAATTTCTCGCGCGGCCGCTCGCCTTCAGGCCACTGTTTGATACTCATGTTTTACCCCTTGCGTGAAAATTCACAAAAAAATCCATTTGAAATCTGTTTCTCATTGCGCTTGGCAAACAACCCTAAGAAACTACTTTTGTTGTTATAGTGGATTAAATTCAAATCAGGACAAGGCGACGAAGCCGCAGACAGTACAGATAGTACGGCAAGGCGAGGCAACACCGTACTGGTTTAAAGTTAATCCACTATAATATTTCAAATTTTATTATATTTTGAATAAATATTTAAGATAAAAGCATAATATCCATATAAATTAATTGCATAAAAACAACGCGCTTAAATTTCCCATATGAAGGCAACTGCTCATCCCTATTTGCCCGTATGGGTTTGATAGTAGATTCAATCCGACCGATAACAAGCCGCACTGTTTAAATCGAATCCGCGAGAAATCAGCCCCTTCGGGCAATTTCGTATTGCCCCTGCGTGCCATAGGCTAATATAATAGCGAGTTCTGCGGAGACGGTTTATCCTTGTATTTCCACCCGTTTCCCATCCATGCTGCCCGTGCGCTTCACAAGAGTTTCAGACGACATTTCGACGTTGCGACTCCCGCCAGCAATCAAACAGCTTTTTATCACCCTTTCGAAAATCCGTTTTGCCGGTACTCGTCATTTTTATTGGAGTATTGCCATTATGACCGCAACCACTGCGTCTTCAGCCAAACCTTATCTCAAAATCCAAGGCTTGGTGAAAAAGTTTGGTGACAATTACGCTGTCGATAACATCGACTTGGATATTTATCAACATGAAATCTTTGCCCTTTTGGGTAGCTCCGGCAGCGGCAAATCCACGCTGCTGCGTATGCTGGCGGGCATGGAAAGCCCTAATCAGGGCAAAATCATTCTGGACGGTCAGGACATTACCAAACTTGCCCCCTACGAGCGCCCCATCAATATGATGTTTCAAAGCTATGCTCTGTTCCCGCACATGACTGTGGAACAGAACATTGCCTTCGGTCTGAAACAAGACAAAATGCCCAAAGATGAAATCGCTGCGCGCGTGGAAGAAATGCTGCGTCTGGTGCAGATGACCAAATACGCCAAGCGCAAACCGCATCAATTATCCGGCGGCCAGCAACAGCGTATCGCTTTGGCACGCAGCTTGGCAAAACGTCCGAAAATCCTGCTGCTTGACGAACCTTTGGGCGCGTTGGACAAAAAATTGCGCCAACAAACCCAGCTCGAATTGGTCAATACGCTGGAACAAGTCGGCGTAACCTGCATCATGGTCACGCACGACCAAGAAGAAGCGATGACGATGGCGACCCGCATCGCCATTATGTCCGACGGTCAGTTGCAACAGGTCGGTACGCCCAGCGACGTGTACGACTACCCCAACAGCCGCTTTACCGCCGAATTCATCGGCGAGACCAATATTTTCGGCGGCGTTGTGATTGAAGACCATGCCGATTATGCCGTCATCGAATGCGAAGGCTTGGAAAACCACGTCCGCATCGACCACGGTCTGGGCGGCCCGAGCGAACAAGACATTTGGGTCAGCATCCGTCCCGAAGATATTGATTTGTACAAAGAAAAACCCGACCACTTGGGCAGCTTCAACTGGGCAAAAGGCACAGTGGAAGAAATCGCCTACTTGGGCAGTTTCGCCATCTACCACATCAAACTCGCCAACGGCCGCGTCGTCAAAAGCCAAGTTCCCGCACCTTATTGGTACGTGCGTAACATCACGCCGCCGACTTGGGACGAAACCGTCTATATCAGCTGGCCGGAAAACCAACCGACTCCGTTGTTCCGTTAATTTAAGGGGAATGAGATGAACCTTAAAAAACTGAAAAACAAACTGTTCCGCCGCCCGGGTCAGCGCACGGTCATCGCCGTGCCGTATATCTGGCTTTTGGTGCTGTTTCTGATTCCGTTCGCCATCGTGCTGAAAATCAGCTTTGCCGAACAAGAAATCGCCATTCCGCCGTTTACGCCGCTGACCAGCGTCGATGAAGATTTAGGTCGTCTGAACATCGCCATCAGTTATCAAAACTATGCCGATATTTTCCAAAATTTTTGGAATACCCTGAATCCGTTCGGCGACAGCGAAAACAGCAATATCTATCTGATGACCTACTGGTCTTCCATTAAGACCGCGCTGACGACGACCATCATTTGTCTGCTGATCGGTTATCCGACCGCCTATGCTATTTCGCGCGCCAATCCAGCCATGCGCAACGGTCTGCTGCTTGCGATTATGCTGCCTTTCTGGACTTCCTTCCTGCTGCGCGTCTATGCATGGATGGGTCTGTTGGGACACAACGGCATCATCAACAATTTCCTACTCAAAATGCAGATCATCGAAGAACCTTTAGACCTGTTCTACAACGCGTTCTCGCTGAACTTGGTTATGGTTTATGCCTATCTGCCGTTTATGATCCTGCCGCTTTACACGCAACTGGTGAAACTCGACAACCGCCTGCTCGAAGCTGCTTCTGATTTGGGTGCAGGTCCGATCAAATCGTTCTTCACCATTACCCTGCCCCTGTCCAAAACCGGCATCATCGCAGGTTCCATGCTGGTTTTCGTTCCCGCAGTCGGTGAATTCGTGATTCCCGAGCTGGTCGGCGGTTCGGAAAACCTGATGATCGGTAAAGTCTTGTGGCAGGCGTTCTTCGACCAAAACAACTGGCCGCTGGCTTCCGCCGTCGCCGTCGTCATGGTCGCATTGCTGGTCGTGCCGATTGCACTGTTCCAACATTATGAAAACCGCGAATTGGAAGAAGGAGCCAAATAATGCAAAAATCCCGATTATCTTGGTTCCTGAAACTGATGCTGATGCTGTCGCTGGCGTTTCTGTATATTCCTCTGGTCGTCTTGGTCATCTATTCCTTTAACGAATCCAAGCTGGTTACCGTTTGGGGCGGCTTTTCAACCAAGTGGTACGGCGCATTGCTGGAAAACGACACTATCTTGGAAGCCGCTTGGCTGTCGCTGCGCATTGCCGCCGTTTCCTCGCTTGCAGCCGTCGTTTTGGGTACGTTGGCAGGCTACGCG
This sequence comes from Neisseria flava, assembly GCF_982712965.1. NCBI lineage: Bacteria > Pseudomonadati > Pseudomonadota > Betaproteobacteria > Neisseriales > Neisseriaceae > Neisseria > Neisseria flava. The sequence continues at coordinate 11,848 of NZ_CEXQBZ010000032.1, forward strand.
ATGGCGCGCATCAAACGCTTCCGCGGCAGCACCTTGTTTGCCGGTATGATTTCCGCGCCTATGGTTATGCCTGACGTGATTACCGGTTTGTCCATGCTGCTCCTGATTATTCAGGTGCAAATGTTCCTGCAAGGCAGCGAATTGCTGCAAAACCTGTACTTCGACCGCGGTTTCTTCACCATTTTCCTCGGACATACGACGCTTTGTATGGCATACATTACCGTCGTTATTCGTTCGCGTCTGGTGGAGCTCGACCAATCACTCGAAGAAGCCGCAATGGACTTGGGTGCGCGTCCGCTGAAAATCTTTTTCGTCATCACCCTGCCCTTGATTGCGCCTGCCATCGCTTCAGGCTTCCTGCTCGGCATTACCCTGTCGCTGGATGATTTGGTGATTACCTCCTTCCTGTCCGGCCCCGGTTCTTCCACATTGCCGCAGGTGATTTTCTCCAAAATCAAGCTGGGTCTCGACCCGCAGATGAATGTGTTGGCAACCATCCTGATCGGCATCATCGGTACGCTGGTCATCGTCATCAATTACTGGATGATGCGTCAAGCAACCAAACGAGACCGGGAAGCCGCCGAAGCCTACCGTCAGGAAAAGCTCGCCGCAGAAAAAACAAATTGACCCAATCAGACAGGCTGACCGCATCAATGCAAGGTCAGCCTGTTTTCTTCACACAACCCGTTTGACAACTTTTCAGACGACCCTCAACTATAGTGGATTAAATTTAAATCAGGATAAGGCGACGAAGCCGCAGACAGTACAGATAGTACGGCAAGGCGAGGCAACGCCGTACTGGTTTAAAGTTAATCCACT
>NZ_CEXQBZ010000033.1:0-12661 GCF_982712965.1 Neisseria flava
GAAACGCCAAGTGTTTTATTCTTGAATCTGTTCAAACCACTGATACACTAGTGTTGCACTTGAAATCCGAATCCAAGTCTTTCTAAAAACAGGAACAATCAGCCGTAAATTGCCGTATTTTTACCAAATCCGAACAACAGAAGAACAGCGTATAACGTAGGCTTAGCCCGCGAAAATCATCATCGGTCTGCTGGCTCGGCATTTGTGCCATATCGGAAAACTGGATTCGTGCGGGACGGGCCGTCTGAAAACAGGCGGATCAAATTTTGTCAAAGCAAATGTTCAAATAATAAGCGCAAAGAAAAAGCATCAGAACCGTCATTCATCCGGATTTTTGGTTTTCGGAAGGATTAGGAACGCCATTATTCCAAATCTCCGGATTCACGCCTGCGCGAGAATAACGGCAAGGGCGGTTTCTATTTTAATCGACCCTGTTTTCAGACGACCTTTTTCATTCAAGCCGACGGTTAATCAAACAACTCCCGCTGCGCCTGCTCTTTGGTCACGCGGACGTCGGTTTCGCCGTCGGCAAAAGTGATGTGCAGTTTCTGCCCTTGCTTTAAAACATCGGCGTTACGGATGACTTGTCCGCGTGTGTTTTTAACGACGGAGAAGCCGCGTTCCAGAATCTGCTGCGGCGAGACGGCTTCGAGCAGGGCGGTTTGGGCGTTCAGGCTTTGGCGGCGGTGGGCAAGCAGTTGGCGGAAGGCGTGCGACAAGGTCGTCTGAAAGCGGTTGATGTCTTGCCGGTAAACGGAAATATCGGGGCGGCAATGTTTCAGGGCTTGGGTTTGGCGTTCGAAACGGGCGGTGTGGGCGCGGACGTTTTGCGTCATCGAGTAGGACAGGGTTTGCGCCAGTTTGTGGATGTAGGTGCGCTGTTCGTCGAGTTTTTGGCGCGGGTGGCGGATTTGCCGCGCGAGCCAGTCGAGCTTTTGGCTGGCATCGAAATAGCGTTGTTCCAAAACGGTTTTCAGACGACCTTTGGCTTGGGCGAGGCGGTGTAACGATTCTTGGCGGTTGGGGCTGACCAGTTCCGCCGCGCCGGTCGGCGTGGGCGCGCGTACGTCGGCGACGAAATCGGCGAGCGTGAAATCAGTTTCGTGTCCCACGCCGCTGACGACGGGAATCGCGCAGGCTTCGATGGCGCGCACGACCGGTTCTTCGTTAAACGCCCACAAGTCTTCAATGCTGCCGCCGCCGCGGCAGACAATCAACACATCGCATTCGGCGCGTTGCGATGCGGTTTTAATCGCTTGGGCAATCTGAAACTCGCTGCCCGCGCCTTGAACGGCGGTCGGATAAACGATGACGGGAATTTCGGGCGCGCGGCGTTTCAAGGTGGTCACGACATCGCGCAATGCCGCTGCCGCCAGACTGGTTACGATGCCGATACATTGCGCTCGGGCGGGCAAAGGTTTCTTGCGCTCCGCCGCGAACGCACCTTCCGCCTGCAACTTCGCCTTCAGCCGCTCGTAGGCTTCGTAAAGCTGCCCCAAGCCTTTGAGCCGCACCTCGTTCACGGTAATCTGAAATTCGCCCCGCGCCTCGTAAATACTGATTTTCCCCGCCACTTCGATATGGTCGCCTTCTTTCAAAGGTTTCGCCAAACGCGCCGCCGCACCTTTGAACATGGCGCAACGCACCTGCGCGCGGCTGTCTTTCAGCGAGAAATAATAATGCCCGCTGGCTGCGCGGGTCAGATTGGACACTTCGCCCGCAATCCACAAACCGGCAAGATGGTCTTCCAGCAAGGCTTTGGCGAGGGCATTGAGTTCGGATACGGAAATGGAGGAGGGCGCGAAGAGTTCGGACATTGGGAGCGGGAAGAATGGGGAAAGGTTGGATTATAAGGGGTTTCGGGCAGCATTTATAGCCGATAGGCTTGTGTTATATAATCTTCAGTCGAATATTTCAAGGTCGTCTGAATGCCCAAACTCCATCAAATCATCGAACGCCATTGGCAACGCCCCAATCTGTTTTTATCTTTCCTGCTTAAACCCTTATCCATGCTGTTTGTTAAAATTGCGGCGAAACGGCGCGATGATTTCGTTTCAGGTCGTCTGAAAAGCGAAAAGCTGCCCGTGCCTGTGGTCGTGGTCGGCAATATCCATGCGGGCGGGACGGGGAAAACGCCGATTGTCGCCGCGCTGGTGTCGGGTTTGCAGGAAAAAGGCGTCAAGGTCGGCATCATCAGCCGAGGCTACGGGCGCAAGAGTAAGGCGGTTCATGTATTGAATGCCGCGAGCCGTGCGGAAGATGCGGGCGACGAGCCTTTGCTGCTGTTCCGTAAAACCGGCGCGCCGACGGCGGTGGGCAGCAGCCGTGCGGAGGCAGGCAGGGCGTTGCTGGCGACGCATCCCGACATCGGGCTGATTGTGGCGGACGACGGCTTGCAGCATTACGCCCTGCGGCGGGATGTGGAAATCGCGGTGTTTCCGGCGGCGGATACGGGGCGGTCAGATTTGGATTTACTGCCCAACGGCAGTTTGCGCGAACCTTTGTCGCGGCTGGATTTGGTGGATGCGGTCGTCGTCAGCGGCGGCAAGGCGGATGCGTCGTTTGCGCCGTCTGAAAATATGTTTCACAGCCGTATTGAAACGGGACAAATTTACCGTTTGAACCATCCGTCCGAAATACTGGACACAGGTCGTCTGAAAAACCAAACCGTCGCCGCCATGGCGGGTATCGCCAAGCCGGAGCGTTTTTTCGATTCGCTGCGGAGTATGGGCATCACGTTGAACCAAACCGTCGCGCTGCCCGACCATGCAGACATCACAGCGGCAGATTTGCCCAATACGGACGCGGTGATTATTACGGAAAAGGATGCGGTCAAGTTTTCAGACGACCTCAATCTGAATCATGTATGGGTGTTGCCTGTTTGTGCGATAATCGAACCTGATTTGGCGGCATTTGCATCAGAAATGTTAGAATCCAAACGCTTATAGATGTTTCCCAGATGTTTTAAAGACAGTATTCAAACTATGCGATAGGAGTGGATGATGAAATTAAAATATTTGTTGGTTTCTTGTGTGGCTTTATTTGCTTGCGCTCAAAGTATGGCTGCCAAGCCAAGTGATGAATCTGCGATGAAATGGTTGGAAATTCAGGGTATAGGCAGGAATTATCCTGAGAAAGTACAACGCTCTTTGGAGGCGGTGAATAAAGAGGATCATGAACGATTATTGGCTATGACACCAAAAGCCCAAAAGGCGCAGATGAAGGCGCTTATCAGCCGTTACATGAAAAATATGCAGGAAGATTTAAGCCGTCCTGAGCTGAAAAAACAATGGCTGGATGAAGAAAAGCGTGCCGTACAGAAAGTATTCACGCAAGAAGAAGTCGATGTAACCAACCGTTTTTTCTCTTCGGCTCAGGGGGAAAATATTTTGAAAAAGATAAGAAGTTTCCAACAGCATGGTGGAAATCTTGATGATGTGTTGAGCCAATCGGATATAGAAAAGATGGCTGAAGCATTTGGGCATGGTGCCGGCAAGTCTGCGCTCGAAAAAGTCGAGCATTTCGATAAGCTGAGCGATGAGATTATCCAAAAAAACATGAGTCAAAACTACCTCAATGCAAGCGATAAATATACGCCTGCTTTTGAGGAGCAGGCACATGGTATTTTATGCAAAGGCAACAAAAATTTGCCGAAATGTGCCAAATAATTCTCCGACCATCTGTAAATATTTATTTTTTGTTGAAAGGTAGAAAAAGATGAAACTGAAAACCTTATTATTTCCCTTCGCCGCGCTGGCATTGTGTGCCAACGCATTTGCCGCTACACCCAGCGATGCGTCGCTGGAGCGTCTGTTTGAAGTGCAGAAGATGGATGCCCTGTTAGACCAGTCTTTCCAAACCATGGAGGGCATTGTGCTTTCCGATCCGAATGTACAGAAATTTTTGAAAGATGCGCCGGAAGACAAACGTCCGCAGTTGGAAGCAGTCTTGAAAAAGTATGCAAACCAATCGATTGCCGAAATCAATACGCCGCAAGTGCGCGCCCAGTTGCGTAAAGCGACTTTAGACGGCATGAAGACGGTTTATACGCAAGAAGAAGTCAACGCATTGATTGGCTTTTACAGCACGGCGGTAGGTCAATCGATAATGGACAAAACGCCGCGCTATCTTGAGGCAACGGTGAAACCTATGATGGACATCCTTGCCGGCAAATACACCCAATCCAACCAAAGCGCAAATCTGGGACGTGAAATCCTGCAGATTATGTGCAGCGGCAAAAATCCTGCCCAAGCCTGCGCCAAACAGCCGAACAAACCGGCACGGAAGAAATAATGTCGCTTGAGGTCGTCTGAAAGCGAGCGAAGCTCGCTTCGCTAAAACCATCAAACCCGAAAGAAACCCCATGGAAAAAAAATTCTTAGACATCCTCGTCTGCCCCGTTACCAAAGGCAGGCTGGAATATCATCAGGACAAACAGGAATTGTGGAGCCGTCAAGCCAAGCTGGCGTATCCGATTAAAGACGGCATTCCCTATATGCTGGAAAACGAAGCACGAGCGTTGAGCGAAGAGGAACTCAAAGCATGACCGAATTCGTCGTATTGATTCCGGCGCGGCTGGATTCATCGCGCCTGCCCGGAAAAGCCTTGGCGGACATCCACGGCAAACCGATGGTCGTGCGCGTTGCCGAACAGGCGGCAAAAAGCAAGGCGGCGCGCGTCGTTGTTGCCACCGACCATCCCGATATTCAGACGGCCTGTCAGGCGCACGGCGTCGAAGTCGTCATGACTTCAAACCGGCACGAAAGCGGCACGACGCGCCTTGCCGAAGCCGCCGCTGCGCTGAAGCTGCCGCAACATCTGGTGGTCGTCAACGTACAGGGCGACGAGCCACTGATTGCCCCCGAACTCATCGACCGCACCGCCGAAGTCTTAGTGGAAAACAACGTGCAGATGGCGACCGCGGCGCACGAATTACATGATTTCGACGAATTTATGAATCCCAACGTCGTCAAAGTCGTCCTCGACAAAAACCGCAATGCCATCTACTTCAGCCGCGCCCCGATTCCCTATCCGCGCGATGCCATGCGCGCCGAAAAACGCGAATTGCCCGCCGAAACCGCCGTCCTGCGCCATATTGGCATCTACGCCTATCGTTCAGGCTTCCTGCAACGCTATTCGGAAATGGATGTTTCTCCTTTGGAAACCATCGAATCGCTGGAACAGTTGCGCGTCCTGTGGCACGGTTATCCGATTGCTGTTGAAACCACCCAAGAAGCGCCTGCCGCCGGTGTGGATACGCAGGAAGATTTGGACAGAGTACGTGTTGCGTTTAAAGCTTAAGGCCGTCTGAAAGGAAAAGACATGAATGATTTCCGCCATTTGAGCCGTGAAGAACAAAAATTGCTTGCCGACGTGGCGAAGCTGGTAAGGGAAGACGAGCAAGAATTCAACTATGACATGCTGAAACTAGAAGCGCCGGAGCAGGCCAGCGGCGAGTTTTGGTTCCGCATGGCAGAAATGCTCAGCACTTTGCCGCCCAACCAGTCGTTGGACTTGCGTATGAACGGTGGCAGGCTGACGGTTGCCGTATCGATTTTGTCGGTATTGCTGCAAGACAATCCGGATATTCCGCAGCTTTGGGCACAAAAAATCATTGCGCTCAACTATTTGGCTCATGGCCATCAAACCCGTGCAATCGGTCTGGCGCAGCAGGCGGACAAGGCGGCGGAAGCCAACGAGGAAGAATATTTGGCGAAGACTTTATCGCAAAACCTGCTTTCCACTTTGAAAGACGCGTTGGCGCGTTTTCCTGAAGACACATGGTTTGCCGAAATGCGCGATGACGCATGGAAACATTTCGGCGCGGAACAGGCCGTCTGAAGTTTTGAACGATAAACGCAAGCCGTGTAAAATCATTTGAATCACGTTTCAAATCCATATCACTTAACAAGAAGGAACACCCATGAAAGTATTATTGTTAGGCGCGCCGGGCGCGGGCAAAGGCACTCAGGCACAATTCATCACCGCTGCGTTCGGCATTCCGCAAATTTCCACCGGCGACATGCTCCGCGCTGCGATTAAAGCAGGCACGCCGCTGGGTTTGGAAGCGAAAAAAATCATTGACGAAGGCGGTTTGGTGCGCGACGACATCATCATCGGCATGGTGAAAGAACGCATCGCGCAAGACGACTGCAAAAACGGTTTCCTGTTTGACGGCTTCCCGCGCACGCTGGCACAAGCCGAAGCGATGGTTGAAGCGGGCGTGGATTTGGACGCGGTCGTTGAAATCGACGTACCCGACAGCGTAATTGTCGACCGTATGAGCGGCCGCCGCGTTCACTTGGCTTCCGGCCGCACCTACCACGTTACCTACAATCCGCCCAAAGTCGAAGGCAAAGACGACGTAACCGGCGAAGATTTGATTCAGCGCGACGACGACAAAGAAGAAACCGTCAAAAAACGCCTTGCCGTGTACCACGAGCAAACCGAAGTGCTGGTCGATTTTTACAGCAAGCTGGAAGGCGAACACGCGCCGAAATACATCAAGGTTGACGGCACTCAGCCGGTAGAAGCCGTAAAAGCCGAAGTATTGGGCGCATTGGGCAAATAAATCGAAAAGGTCGTCTGAAAACAGGAAATCAGGTTTCAGACGACCTATTTTTGATAAATAGCGTAATTGACAATAAAGATTATGCCTACGGGCAGGCTTTGCACTCCGAACCCAAAACGAAAACACCATGAATCCTTTAATCACCGACTTCCAAACTCCGCAACAACGCCCCCCCGTCATCGTTGCCCTTGATTTTGCCAACGAAAAAGACACGCTCGGATTCGTCCGCAACCTTGATCCGACGTTGTGCCAAATCAAAATCGGCAAAGAGCTGTTTACTGCCACTGGGCGCAGTTTGGCGGAAAGCCTGATTCATCAGGGTTTCAAACTTTTTCTCGATTTGAAATACCACGACATTCCCCACACCGTCGCGCAAGCCTGCAAAGTCGCCGCCGACATGGGCGTGTGGATGGTCGATATGCACGCATCGGGCGGCCGCCGCATGATGGAAGCCGCCGCCGAAGCCATTGCCGGATACGGCACGAAGCCGCTCCTAATCGGCGTAACCGTGTTGACCAGTATGGAACAAAGCGATTTGGCGGAAATCGGTTTGAACATCGCCCCTGAAGAGCAAGTCATCCGTTTGGCGAAACTGGCGCAAAGTTCGGGCTTGGACGGCGTGGTCTGTTCCGCCCAAGAAGCCGCACCGCTGCGCCGCGAATTGGGACAGGATTTTGTCTTGGTAACGCCCGGCATCCGTTTGGACGTTGCCGGCAACAACGACGACCAACGCCGCATCATGACGCCCGCCGAAGCATTGGCGGCAGGTTCGACTTATCTGGTGATGGGACGCCCCGTTACCCAAGCCGCCGATCCGGTAGCCGTATTGCGCGAAGTGAACCGCGTGGCGAACCTTGAAGCAAACTGATTTTCAGACGACCTTACAGGTTGAGGCCGTCTGAAAAAACACAACGGAGGCAAAATGCCCACCAAGTTCCAACAAGAAACCCTCAAATCCCGTTTCGCACAAGCCAAAGTCCTTGTTGTCGGCGACGTGATGCTCGACCGCTATTGGTTTGGCGACGTGTCCCGTATTTCGCCCGAAGCCCCCGTGCCGGTAGCGAAAATCGGACGAATCGACCAACGCGCGGGCGGAGCGGCGAACGTTGCGCGCAACATTGCTTCGTTGGGAGGTAAAGCAGGACTGTTGTCGGTAACCGGCGACGACGAAGCCGCCGACGCGCTCGACGCGCTGATGGCGCAAGACGGCGTCGCCTCCTATCTGATGCGCGACAAACAAATCGCCACCACCGTCAAACTGCGCGTCGTCGCCCGCAACCAGCAGCTTATCCGCCTTGATTTTGAAGAACATCCCAACCGCGAAGTGTTGGAGCAAATCAAGCAGAAATACCGCGAAGTATTGCCCGAATACGACGCAATCATTTTTTCAGACTACGGCAAAGGCGGCCTGTCGCACATCTCCGATATGATAGATTGGGCAAAACACGCAGGTAAAACCGTATTAATCGACCCCAAAGGCGACGATTACGAAAAATACGCCGGCGCCACGCTGATTACGCCCAACCGCGCCGAATTGAAAGAAGTGGTCGGCAGTTGGAAAAACGAAAGCGAGCTGACCGAAAAAGCGCAAAACCTGCGCCGCCACCTCGATCTGACCGCCGTTTTACTGACCCGCAGTGAAGAGGGCATGACCCTGTTCAGCGAAGGCGAACCCATTTACCAGCCCACCCGCGCCCAAGAAGTTTACGACGTATCCGGCGCAGGCGACACCGTCATTGCCGGAGTGGGCTTGGGGCTGGCGGCAGGCTACACCATGCCCGAAGCCATGCACCTCGCCAATACCGCCGCCGGTGTCGTCGTCGCCAAACTCGGCACGGCGGTTTGCTCGTTTGCAGAATTGAACAAAGCATTGGAAGAGCAGTAATTTCTTTTTCAGACGACCCCGTCTTTCCAAGGTCGTCTGAAACGAGTGCAACGAGTTTCGCTAAAACCAAAAAACAAAGGAAACCCAATATGACCATCATCGTAACAGGCGCGGCCGGCTTTATCGGCAGCAACATCGTCAAAGCCCTCAACCAACGCGGCATTACCGACATCGTCGCCGTCGACAACCTGACCCGTGGCGAAAAATTCAAAAACCTTGCCGAGTGCGAAATCGCCCACTACCTTGACAAACACGAATTCATCCGCCAAGTGCGCGGCCATCTTCTGCCCTACGAAAACATCGAAGCCGTCTTCCACCAAGGCGCGTGTTCCGACACCATGAACCACGACGGCCTTTACATGATGGACAACAACTACCAGTACACGCTCGACCTCTTGGACTGGTGTCAGGACGAACGCATCCCCTTCCTCTACGCCTCCAGCGCCGCCGTCTACGGCAAAGGCGAAATCTTCCGCGAAGAGCGCGAACTTGAAAAACCGCTCAATGTGTACGGCTACTCCAAATTCCTGTTTGACCAAGTATTGCGCCGCCGCATGAAAGAAGGCCTGACTGCCCAAGTCGTCGGCTTCCGCTACTTCAACGTTTACGGACAACACGAACAACACAAAGGCCGCATGGCATCCGTCGCCTTCCACCATTTCAACCAATACCGCGAACACGGTTACGTCAACCTGTTCGGCGCCAATGACGGCTACGGCAACGGCGAACAAACCCGCGACTTCGTCAGCGTCGAAGACGTCGCCAAAGTCAACCTCTACTTCTACGACCACCCCAACCTCTCCGGCATCTACAACCTCGGCACCGGCCGCAGCCAACAGTTCAACGAACTCGCCGCCGCCACCGTCAACGCCTGCCGCGCCACCGAAGGCAAGCCTGAAATGAGCTTAAAAGAGCTGGTAGAAGAAGAACTTATCCGCTACGTCCCCTTCCCCGACGCGCTCAAAGGCAAATACCAAAGCTTCACCCAAGCCGACATTACCAAACTGCGCGAAGCCGGATACAAGGAAGAATTTTTGGATGTCAAAGCAGGTGTCGGGCGCTACGTCAAATGGATGCTGGAAAATTTGGCTTGATTTGAAATGCCCATGAAAAAGGTCGTCTGAAAACTCAGATTTAAAGTTTTCAGACGACTTTTTATTGAACCGTTACCTTGTTCAGCGATACAGGGAAACGATGGTTTCGGCGGCTTTGACGCAGCTGTCGACATCGGCGACCAAGGCGATGCGGACGTAGCCTTCACCGGGGTTGCCCCATTCGGTATCGCGGGCGAGGAAGCGGCCGGGGAGGACTTGGATGGCGGCTTTTTGCCAGAGGTTTTTGGCAAATGCCAAGTCGTCGCTGTCGGGGACTTTCAGCCAGATGTAGAACGATGCGTCGGGCAGTTTGACATCGAATGCCTGCTGCAAAATGGGGATGACGCGGTCGAATTTTTCCTGATACAGACGGCGGTTGGCGATGACGTGTTCCTCGTCGTTCCATGCGGCGATGCTGGCGCGTTGGACGGGGATGCTCATTGCGCTGCCGTGGTAGGTGCGGTAGAGCAGGAAGTTTTTAAGCAATTCGGCATCGCCCGCGACAAAACCGGAGCGCAGTCCGGGGACGTTGGAGCGTTTGGAGAGGCTGGTGAACATGACGATATTGCGGTTGCTGCGCCCTAATTGCGCCGCCGCCTGTAAGCCGCCTATGGGTTTGTTGCCGTCGAAATAGATTTCGGAATAGCATTCGTCGGAAGCGATGATGAAACCGTATTTGTCTTGCAGATCAAAGATTTCTTGCCAGTCTTCCAGTTGCAGGACGCTGCCGCTGGGGTTGTTGGGCGAGCAGACGAACATGACTTTGGTGCGTTGCCATACGTCTTCGGCGATGCTTTTCCAATCGGGCTTGAAGGATGGGGCGGGACAGTTGGCGAAACGGATTTCGCCGCCGCCGAGAATGGCTGCACCTTCGTAGATTTGATAGAACGGATTGGGACTGAGGACGACGGGTTTGAGGTCGTCTGAAACGGGATTTAAGACAGCTTGAACGAAGGAAAACAAGGCTTCACGGCTGCCGAGCACGGGCAGGACTTCTGTATCGGGATTGACGGTCAACCCGTCGTAACGGCGTTGCAGCCAGTCGGCACAGGCTTGGCGCAGCTCGGGCAGACCTGCGGTCAGGGGGTATTTTTCCAGTTCGTGCAGCGAGGCGGTCAGTGCTGAGGTAATGACTTCGGGCGTAGGGTGTTTCGGCTCGCCGATGTGCAGGTGGACGGGGGCGACGCCTTCGGGAGGGTTAACGCCCTGCATGGCTTCGCGCAGGCGGGCAAACGGATAGGGTTGGAGCTGGTCGAGTAGTGGGTTCATGGGTGTTCCAAATGTCTATCAAGACGGTCATCTTAGCATTTTTTATGCGGATTTTGTTGACAATGTGTGCAGGAAAAGGGAGGCAGCATAGAGAAAAGGTCGTCTGAAAATCGGTTTCAGACGACCTTTTTTGAGCATCACGCGATTTGCAGGCAAAATATAGTGGATTAAATTTAAACCAGTACGGCGTTGCCTCGCCTTGTCGTACTATCTGTACTGTCTGCGGCTTCGTCGCCTTGTCCTGATTTAAATCTAATCCACTAAAAAAAGGCACATTGAAATATGCCCTTTTTTAGCGTTCATCTGCGGGTATGAATTATTTGGCTGCTGCGGGAAGAGCGCCGTTGAGCAGATATTGGATGGTTTCTTGCACCGTGTGGATGGCGTTGCCAAACGGCAGCGGGTCTTTGCCTCGGAAAAACAAGCCTTTATCGACTTCGCCACGGAAGGCGGCGGAGAGTTGGATGTCAATGCAGAATTGTCCGGCTTTTGCCAAACCGTCGCGCAGGCCGCAGCTGGTCAGACAGTTCAAGCCTTGCGTACAGCGGCGCGGGTCGGCTTTGGCATTGGCTTGTAGCTTGGATTCGCGCTTGATGTAGCTGTCCAGGAATTTGGTGCGCACACCGCGTGCGGGCAGTCCGGCGACGGACATAAATTCGACAACATGCTCGGTTTCTGCGCCTGCCAGCGTTTTTTTGAAGTTGATGTGGGCATCGCCTTCTTCGGTAACCGCAAACGCCGTGCCGATTTGGACGGCGGATGCGCCCCAGTTTTTCAGCGCGGTTTTGACTTTTTCAAAGTTCGCCATGCCGCCGGCGAGGATGAGCGGGATTTTTTCGCTTTCAAGACCTAAGTTCTTGAATACTTCGAAAGTTTCTTCGATGACGCGTTTGAATTCAAACTTGGCATCGTTCACACCTGCCACGCTTGCCGCGCCCAAGTGTCCGGCAGCGTGTGCGGGATGTTCGATAACGATGGCGTCGGGCAAAACACCTTTTTTCATCCAGCGTTTCAATACGATGCCGATACCGCGCGATTCGGACAAAATCGGGAACAGGGCGACATCTTTGTGATAACCCTCGGTCATTTCGGGCAAATCCAGCGGCAATCCCGCGCCCATCACAATCGCGTCCGCCCCCGATTCGCAGGCTTGGCGGACGTAAGCAGCGTGGTCTTTGACGGCTTTCATGACGTTGACGGCAATCATGCCTTTGCCGTTTGCGTCGGCTTTGGCTTTTTGGATTTCGCGGTCAAGCGCGGTGCAGTTGAGTCGGGTGTATTTTTCTTCGCTCGGATTGATTTTGGATTCGGCGAGCAGGTCGTCATGCAGGTGGCGCAAATCAACGCTGGCAATCGTGCCGACACCGTTTTCGCGGGCGACCGCGCTGGAGAGTTTCGATGCGGAAACGCCCACGCCCATCCCGCCTTGGACGACGGGAATCAATGATTTGCCTCGGATGTGCAATGGGTCGAAGTTGTTTTGCATGTATGGGTTCCTTGATGGTTGCGGGTGGTGTTTTTAATAGACGGATATCTGTATCGAGGTTGCTTTTATCGGCTAAATAACGCCTGTTTTAAGATTTTAGGAATTATACTCTAATTAAATAGGAAATTAGAGTTTTAATACAGTTTCTTTATTAAAATAATCTTAATATATTGTTAATTAGGAAATTATTGTTTTGAGTGTTGGCGGTGTGCTGCGGTATTTTGGGGACGAATGTGTCGTTTAAAAATCAAAAAGGTCGTCTGAAAACCTGATTGGGCTTTTGAACTGCACCCCAAAAGTTGGACATCCCCTCCAACTCACAAGGTGCAGTTTTTTTATGAGCAAATATACATTAC
>NZ_CEXQBZ010000034.1:0-12437 GCF_982712965.1 Neisseria flava
GGTCTGCGGTACGCTGTTGGCTGCGTATGTGCAGGTAGTGGAGTACGGCTTGGTATTTGAAGTGTAATGTATATTTGGTCATAAAAAAACTGCACCTTAGTGGTTGGAGGGGATGTGTCCAACTTTTGGGGTGCAGTTCATATTTTCAGACGACCTTTTTGTTATTTGGGTTGGGCAAATTCAATCATTTCGTGCAATATGAAATTCATCCGAACGCCATTGCTCTTTTGGAACCTTCCTTATCCCTTCATCAAAATGTGCTAAAATCCGCCTTTAAAAACTGCTGTTTCCTACCCATATCCCCTTCATGGACATTACTCAACAACCTTCAAACATCATCGTCGGGCTCTCCGGCGGTGTCGATTCCTCCGTAACCGCCGCCTTGCTCAAACAGCAGGGTTATCAAGTGCGCGGTGTGTTTATGCAAAACTGGGAGGACGACGACAATGACGAATATTGCAGCATCAAGCAAGACTCTTTCGATGCCATTGCCGTCGCCGACATCATCGGCATAGACATCGATATCGTCAATTTTGCCGCCCAATACAAAGACAACGTATTCGCTTATTTCCTCAAAGAATACAGCGCGGGGCGCACGCCGAATCCGGATGTTTTGTGCAACGCCGAAATCAAATTCAAATGCTTTTTGGACTATGCCATAGAGCAGGGTGCGGATACCATTGCCACCGGGCATTATGCGCGCAAAGAAGTCCGCAACGGCGTGCATTACCTGCTCAAAGGGTTGGATCAAAACAAAGACCAAAGCTATTTCCTCTACCGCCTCAAGCCTTTTCAACTCGAGCGCGCGATTTTCCCGTTGGGCGGTTTGGAAAAACCTGAAGTCCGCCGCCTTGCCACCGAATTCAATTTGCCGACCGCCGCCAAAAAAGACAGTACCGGCATCTGCTTCATCGGCGAACGTCCGTTCCGCGAGTTCCTGCAAAAATACCTGCCGACCAACAACGGCAAAATGGTAACGCCCGAAGGCAAAACCATCGGCGAACACGTCGGGCTGATGTTCTACACGCTCGGACAGCGCAAAGGATTGGGTATCGGCGGCGCGGGCGAACCGTGGTTTGTCGCCGCTAAAGATTTGACGAAAAACGAACTCATCGTCGTACAAGGTCATGACCATCCGCTGCTCTACACCCGCAGCCTCATCATGAACGATTTGAGTTTCACCCTACCCGAACGCCCGAAAGAAGGGCACTACACCTGCAAAACCCGCTACCGCATGGCGGACGCGCCTTGCGAATTGCGTTATCTGGACGATGAAACGGTCGAGCTGATGTTCGACGAACCGCAATGGGCGGTAACGCCCGGTCAATCCGCCGTGCTGTACGACGGCGATGTCTGCTTGGGCGGCGGCATTATCATGTCCACCGACAAGCCCGTCATTATTACTGCTTGATTAAAAAAGACAAAAGGTCGTCTGAAAACTACTGCGGCAGGTTTGCTCACGCCTTTTCAGACGACCTCAAGACAACCATAAAACCAACGAAACAAGACTGATTTATATGGAAAAACTCTGGCTCAACAGCTATGAACAAGGCGTCAATGCCGAAATCGACATCACGCAATACAGCTCCATCAGCGACGTATTCCGTCAAAGCGTTGAAAAATTCGCGCACCAACCCGCGTTTCAAAACATGGGTAAAACGCTCACTTACGCCGAAGTCGGCAAGCTGGCGGAAGATTTCGCCTCCTATCTGCAAAACGTCCTGAAGCTGCCGCGCGGCGAGCGCGTGGCGATTATGCTGCCCAACCTGCTGCAATACCCGATTGCGCTTTTCGGCATCCTGCAGGCGGGGCTGGTGGCGGTAAACACCAATCCGCTCTACACCCCGCGCGAGTTGGAGCATCAGTTGAAAGACAGCGGCGCGACCACCATCATCGTTTTGGAAAATTTTGCCAACACGCTGGAACTGGTGCTGTCGCGTACGCAAATCAAACACGTCATCGTCGCTTCTGTCGGAGAAATGTTCGGTTTCTTCAAAGGCACGTTGATGAATTTCGTGCTGCGCAAAATCAAAAAAATGGTGCCAGAATACCGTATCCCCGGCGCTATTCCTTTTCAGACGACTCTGAAAGAAGGGGCAGCACATACCTTCAGCCCCGTTACCCTGACCCGCGAAGATACCGCGCTGCTGCAATACACGGGCGGCACAACCGGCGTGGCAAAAGGCGCAATCCTCAGCCACGGCAACATCTGCGCCAATATGCTTCAGGCGAAAGAATGGATTAAATTCCAACTGCGCGAAGGCAAAGAAACCGTCATCGCCGCGCTGCCGCTTTACCACATCTTCGCCCTGACGGTAAACCTGATGATTTTCGCCAATACCGGTTCCAAAATCATCCTGATTACCAACCCGCGCGATATGAAGGGCTTTATCGGCGAGCTTAAAAAAGAAAGCATCAGCGTCTTCATCGGCGTGAATACCTTGTTTAACGGCATGGTCAACCAACCCGATTTCGCCACCGTCGATTTCTCCAACCTGCGCCTGACTTTGGGCGGCGGTATGGCGACTCAAAAAGCCGTCGCAGAAAAATGGAAAAAAATCACCGGCACTCCCATCGTTGAAGCCTACGGTCTGACCGAAGCCAGCCCGGGCGTGTGCTGCAACCCGCTCAATATCGAAGCATACAGCGGCGGCATCGGATTACCCGTTCCCTCCACCGAAGTCGAATTGCGCGATGCGGACGGCAAAGAAGTCGGCATCGGACAGCCGGGCGAACTTTGGGTGCGCGGTCCGCAAGTGATGCAAGGCTATTGGAACCGCCCCGAAGAAACCGCCAAAACCATAGACGCGCGCGGCTTTTTGGAAACCGGCGACATCGCCGTCATGGACGAAAAAGGCTGGTTGAAACTGGTTGACCGCAAAAAAGACATTATCGTCGTTTCCGGTTTCAACGTTTATCCGAACGAAATCGAAGAAGTCGTGTCGCACAACGATAAAGTCATGGAAGTCGCCTGTATCGGCGTGCCCAACGAAAAAACAGGCGAAGCACTCAAAGTCTTCGTCGTCAAAAAAGACCCGAGCCTGACCAAAGAAGAACTCATCGCATTCTGCCGCTCCGAGCTGACGGCTTATAAAGTGCCGAAAGACATCGAGTTCCGCGACGAGTTGCCCAAGTCCAACGTCGGCAAAATCCTGCGACGCGAACTTCGCGAACAAGCGCAAAACAAATAACACCGAAAGGTCGTCTGAAAAGCATCCCGCACCTTTCAGACGACCTTTAATCATCATGGAAACCAGCACATGACCCATACCGTCCATCTTCAATTCGAAGACATCGACAACACCGTCCTCCAACGCCTCTGCGGCGCGCTCGACGGCAACCTCGAAGCCTTGGGCAAAGCCCTCGATATCCAAATCAGCCGCCGCTTCGAACATTTCACCTTCATGGGCGAACTCGCTCACGCCGGCCGCCGTGCCTTGCTCGCGCTCGCCGAAGCCGCCGAACAAGGCGACTTGGACGACAACGCCATCCGTCTCGCCGCCGTCGAAGCCAAAACCGCCGACGACAAACACGAAGAAAAACACCACGACCAACAATATTATTTCCGCACCAAACGCGGCAGCATAGGCGGACGCACCCCGCGCCAAAACGGCTACATCCGCGCGCTGTTGAACCACGACGTTGTCTTCGGGCTGGGGCCCGCCGGTACGGGTAAAACCTATCTCGCCGTCGCCGCCGCCGTCGATGCCATGGAAAAACACCAAATCGAACGCATCGTCCTCGTCCGCCCCGCCGTCGAAGCAGGCGAAAAACTCGGCTTTCTGCCTGGCGATTTGGCGCAAAAAGTCGATCCCTACCTGCGTCCGCTCTACGACGCGCTCTACGATCTGATGGGCTTCGACCGCGTGACCAAACTGATGGAAAAAGGCTTGATCGAAATCGCCCCGCTCGCCTACATGCGCGGCCGCACGCTCAACGGCGCGTATGTGATTCTGGACGAAGCGCAAAACACCACGCCCGAGCAAATGAAAATGTTCCTGACCCGTATCGGCTTCGGCGCAAAAGCCGTCATTACCGGCGACATCAGCCAAATCGACCTCCCGCGCAACATCAAATCTGGCCTGAAAGATGCCCGCGAAAAACTGCGCGACGTGGAAGGGCTTTATTTCCACACCTTCACCAGCGAAGACGTCGTCCGTCATCCGCTAGTGCAGAAAATTGTGGAAGCGTATGAAGCGGCAGAAGAGCAAGCCGAAAGAAGCAGCGCCGCCGAACGGTAAACAAAGAGGCTAAAAAAGGTCGTCTGAAAACCGGAAACATGGTTTTCAGACGACCTTTGTAGCATTCGCGCATCCTGCCGATTTTGTTTTGATTTTAAGAAGACTTAAACCTTATCAGGCGGCAAAACGGTATCGGCTTTACCGCCCTTCTTCCCTAGCTTCGGACCACTTTGCGCACTTGGGGAATGGCGTGCAGGTTGTGAATGATTTGGTTGATTTGCGCCAAGTCCTTCACTTTGATGATGAACTTAAATTCGACAAAGCCTTCCGTACCTGCCAGCGCTTTGTTGGGCGTTTCGACGGATTCGATGTCTGCGCCGGAGTTGGAGATGGCTTGCGCCATAAGGGCGAGCAGGCCGTGGGAGTCTTCGGATTGGATGCTGAGTCCGGTGCGGTAGGTATGACTGCCTATACCTTCCCAGTTCGCGTCAAGCTGCTGCTCGGGATCGGATTTGAGCAGGGTCGGACAGGTATCGCGGTGGATAATCATGCCTTTGTCTTTGACCAAAAGGGCGCGGACGGAATCGCCCGGGACGGGGTGGCAACATTCGGCAAAATGGATGCGGCCGGTTTCTTGGTCGTTGACTTTGATGGGGCTGAGTTTGACTTCGCTGCCGAAGTGCTGCCCTGCCAGTTCGGCGATGTGCATGGCGACGTACACGGGCAGGGTATGCCCCATACCGACGTTGTAGAGGACTTCTTCAAACGAGGTTTGTTTGTCGTTGAGGTCGGCGAGGTATTTTTCTTTGAGGTCGTCTGAAAGCAATACGTCTTTGGGCAACAGGCTGGACAGGGCTTTTTGCAGGAGGTTTTCGCCGAGGACGATGGCGTCGTGGCGGTTGAGGTTTTTGACGTATTGGCGGATGGCGCTGCGCGCGCGGCTGGAAACGGTGAAATTCAGCCATGCCGGATTGGGCTTGGCGTGTTCGGATGTGATGATTTCAACGGAGTCGCCGGTTTTGAGTTTGGTGCGCAGGGGCATCATGGTGTTGTTGATGCGGGCGGCAACGGTTTTGTGGCCGATGTCGGTGTGAACGGCGTAGGCGAAGTCTATGGGCGTCGATCCTTTAGGCAGGGTAAGGATTTTGCCTTTGGGCGTCAGGATATAGACTTCGTTGGGGAACAGGTCGACTTTGACGTGTTCAAGAAATTCGATGGCGTTCGCGCTGCTGGCTTGCAAATCAAGGATGTTTTTGAGCCATTGGTTGGTATGGAGGACGGCTTGATCGACGGTGTTTTCGCCGGATTTGTATATCCAGTGACCGGCGATGCCGCCTTCGGCTACGGCATCCATTTCGCGCGTGCGGATTTGGACTTCAATGGGCAAGCCGTATGGGCCGACCAGGGTCGTGTGCAGGCTTTGGTAGCCGTTGCTTTTGGGGATGGCGATATAGTCTTTGAAGCGGCCGGGCTTGGGCTGATAGAGATTGTGCAGCGCGCCCAAAGCGACGTAACACGCGGGAATGCTGTTGACGATGACGCGGAAGCCGTAAATGTCCATGACTTCGGCAAAGCGCAATTTTTTCGCCAACATTTTTTGATGGATGCTGTACAGGTTTTTTTCCCTGCCTTTGATTTTGGCTTCGATGTTCGCACCGACCAAACGCTGGCTGAAGGCACGCAAAACTTTGCCGACGACGTCGCGGCGGTTTTTGCGGCTGTTGTCCATCGCTTTTTTAAGGGTTTCGTAGCGGTTCGGGTGGAGGTTTTGAAACGATAAATCCTGAAGCTCTTGGTAAGCGTTGTTCAAGCCGAGGCGGTTGGCGATTTGGGCGTAGATTTCGAGGGTTTCTTTGGCGATGCGCCGACGTTTGTCGGGACGCATGGAGCCGAGCGTGCGCATATTGTGCAGGCGGTCGGCGAGTTTGACGACGATCACGCGCACGTCTTTGGTCATGGCGAGGATGAGCTTGCGAAAACTTTCCGCCTGATGCTCGGCATGATCTTCAAATTTGAGTTTTTCGAGTTTGGAAAGCCCGTCCACCATCTCGGAGATGGTTTCGCCGAATTCTGCCGCCATTTCGATTTTCGATACACCTGTATCTTCGAGTACGTCGTGCATCACGCCCGCGCACAAGCCTTGAATGTCCATGTGCCACAACGCAAGCTGGGTGGCGACGGCAAGGGGGTGGGTAATGTAGGGTTCGCCGCTTTTACGGGTTTGCCCGTCATGGGCGTGAAAGGCGTAGGCGACGGCTTTTTCAAGCTCGGACTGTTCGGATGGGCTGAGATAGGAGGCGGTGCGGAACAAAAGTTCGCGGGCTTCGGCAGTCAGCGCGTCATAGGGGGCAGTGGGCTGGGGGGCGGGCATTTCAGACGGCCTTCGGTGTGTGTTTTGTTTTAAGCCGTCAGACTGTATCGGTCAGATGTGTCGCGCCGATACAATCCGCGCGGCGGTTGGGCAGATTTTGCCTGCCGGTATTATTTGTTGCGGGTCAGCAGTTCGGTACCGATTTGACCGGCGGCGATTTCGCGCAGGGCGGTCACGGTCGGTTTGTTGTTGCGGATGTCGTCAACCATAGGGGCGTTGCCGTTTTCAAGCTGGCGCGCGCGGCGGGCGGCGACAAGAGTCAGGTCGAAATGATTGGGGATTTTGCCTGTGCAGTCTTCAGTGGTGATACGGGCCATTTGTTTACTTTCTTTCTATTAATTTGTGATGGAATGTAAATGCGTATTTTCGCTGTTTTTCAGGAATTTTCCAACAGGTTTGAGATAAATCCTTGCTGGGAAGATTTTTTCAGACGACCTGCTTTGATGATGTGGAGCAAATCGGCTTCTGCCCTGTCCAAATCATCGTTGACGACGATATAGTCAAACAGGACGGATTGTTCGATTTCGTGACGCGCTTTGGAGAGGCGGGTTTGGATGACTTCCTCGCTGTCGGTGCCGCGCCCGATAAGGCGTTCGGCAAGGACTTCGAACGAAGGCGGCAGAATGAAGATGCTGCTGGCTTCAGGCAGGGACTTGCGCACCTGCGCCGCGCCTTGCACGTCGATTTCCAAAATCACATCGTAACCCTCTTCGCTAAGGGAATTGACCCCCGCGATGCTGGTTCCGTAATAATTACCGAAAACGTTTGCGTGTTCGAGGAAGGCTTTTTGTTTGATTAAAGACTCAAATTCCTCTTTGGGAACAAAATGATAATGCACGCCATGCTGTTCGCCTTCGCGCGGCTGGCGGGTGGTGTGCGATACGGAGACGCGCAAATCGGCGTTGTTTTTCAAAAGACGGGAAACCAGCGTGGTCTTGCCCGTGCCGGAAGCGGCGGAGATGATGAAAATATTGCCTTTTTTATGGGGTTTCATGATTTTGGTACCGATGGGATTATCTGTTGATTGTAGCATACGGGGCGTGTAATTTCATGTTCAGACGACCTTTCAGCCCCGATGGATTTGGCAACCGACGGTCTGACGGCTACAATATCGCGTTAAAAACTTTTCATTTGGGAACACGCAAAATGTTGGTTCATCCTGAGGCGATGGGCGTCGCCGCATTGGCGGACAAAATCCGCAAAATCGAAAACTGGCCGCAAAAAGGCATTTTATTTCACGACATTACACCGGTACTTCAAAGCGCGGAATATTTCCGCCTTTTGGTGGATTTGCTGGTCTATCGCTATATGGGTCAGAAAATCGATGTCGTGGCAGGCTTGGACGCACGCGGCTTCATCATCGGCGCGGCGCTGGCGTATCAGTTGAACGTCGGCTTCGTCCCCATCCGTAAAAAGGGCAAGCTGCCTTTTGATACGATTTCGCAAAGCTACGCGCTGGAATACGGCGAAGCGACGGTCGAAATCCACAAAGACGCGGTCAAACCCGGCGCGCGCGTGCTGCTGGTCGATGACCTGGTCGCAACCGGCGGCACTATGCTCGCAGGCGTGGAATTAATCCGCAAACTCGGCGGCGAAGTCGTTGAAGCGGCGGCGATTTTGGAATTTACGGACTTGATCGGCGGCAACAAAATCCGTGAAAACGGCGTTCCCCTGTTTACCCTGCTGCAAAACGAAGGCTGCATGTAAACTTTGCCCATGCCTCAAAGGTCGTCTGAAACAGCCATTCCGCTTTTCAGACGACCTTTTGTTGTCCCTGATTACGCGGTTAATGTAAATATCGGTTTCAGATTCGGATAATGCCACCAAATCGTTTAGAATACGGTTCTAATTGATTCTAATAAAGATACGGCAAGTAATGAACGCACAACGCATATTTTCCCTCTCGCTCAGCCTGATTGCCGCCGCGATTTTGTCGGCGTGTGCCTCCGAAAACGACACGACTTCATCCAAAGAGCCTGGCTCTTCCCTGACCGAACCCGCTTCCATCCCCGCCCGCCGCGCCGAAGGCGAATCCAAAGTATTGTCCGATTACGGTCAATATCAAGGCGCGCTGGACGCTGCCAAACGCGGCGACGATATGTGGGTGCAACAATTCTTGGCGCAAGCGGGCGACAGCGCGATGGCTGAAAACGTCCGCAACGAATGGCTCAAAAGCCTCGGCGCGCGCGGACAATGGGATGTGTTCCGCCAAGAAAACAAAAAGCTTAATGCGGCGGGCCGGGTGCAGGAAGTGCAATGTTATGCCGAATTGAGCAGCGGCAGCTACAACATGGCGGCAGAGCTTATACGCCTTACCAACAAGCTGCCTGCGGGCTGTACCCGCTTGGTCGAAAGCGCGGCATCGGCAGGTCGTCTGAACAACAACGACGCATGGCGCCGCGTGCGCGGATTGTTGAGCAACAGCCAAACCAGCGACGCACGCAGCTTGGCAGCCGCATTGGGCAGCCCGTTTGAGGGCGGCTTGCAAGGTGCGCGCGAATACAGCCTTTTGAACGTCATCGGCAAAGACGCGCGCAAATCCTCCTCCGCAGCTTCTACGCTGTCCGGCATGGAATCCGGCTTAAGCCGAGAACAAAGTAGCTTCGCATGGGGCGTATTGGGACTCTACCAAGCGCAAAATCAAAACATGCAGACCGCGTTGAGCTACTACAACCGCGTTTCCGACCGCAAACAACTGACCGACGAGCAATTCGAATGGTACGCCCGCGCCGCCCTGCGCCTGCAACGCTGGAACGAATTGTCGGGCATCATCCAACAAATGCCCGACAACCTGCAAAAAGACCCGACTTGGCAATACTGGCTGGGCCGCAGCTACGCCGCACAAGGCAACCAAAGCCGTGCTAAAGAAATGTACGAAAAAGCCGCCACAAGCGGACGCAATTTCTACGCCGTCTTAGCAGGCGAAGAACTCGGCCGCCGCGTCAATACCAAAAACAACGTTTCCGACGCCGATAAAAAAGACGTCCGCCGCATGGCAGATGACGGCGCCATCAAACGCGCGCTGGTTCTGTTTAAAAACAGCCAAAGCAGCAACGATGCCAAAATGCGCCGTCAAGCGCAGGCGGAATGGCGTTTCGCCACCCGCGACTTCAACGAGGACAACCTCCTGACTGCCGCGCAAGTCGCCTTTGAAAACCAGTTCTACGACATGGCGATCAACAGCGCCGACCGGACCGAGCGCAAACTCAACTACAACCTGCGCTACCTCTCTCCGTTTAAAGAGACCACCGTCCGCTACGCCTCGCAAGCAGGCATCGATCCTGCTTGGGTTTACGGCCTGATCCGTCAAGAAAGCCGCTTCGTCATGGGCGCGCAATCCAGCGTCGGCGCGCAAGGCCTGATGCAGGTTATGCCTGCTACCGCCCGCGAAATCGCCGGCAAAATCGGCATGAGCAGCAGCGAACTCTACACCATGGACGGCAACATCCGCATGGGTACATGGTACATGGCAGATGCCAAACGCCGCCTGCAAAACAACGAAGTGATGGCAACCGCAGGCTACAACGCCGGCCCCGGCCGCGCCCGCAACTGGCAGGCTTCTACGCCTCTGGAAGGCGCGATTTACGCCGAAACCATCCCCTTCACTGAAACCCGCGACTACGTTAAAAAAGTCATGACCAACGCGACCTACTACGCATCCCTGTTCAACGAACCGCAAACTTCGTTGAAACAGCGTATGGGAACCGTTCCGGGCCGTTATTGATTGACGCGGCTGCATACTATCGGATTGTTCGATAGGTGCGAAAGCTAAAAGGTCGTCTGAAAAACCTGAATCAGGTTTTTCAGACGACCTGTTGTATAAACCGGGTCTGACAAGGAGTTTATCGCAGGGATAGTCGGTTAGGATGAGCTACTTGCTATCCGTTGCTGTTCTTAGCCCCGATTGCGCGGGGTGATATGACTGCTTTTTGTTTCATGGGGAAATAAAGAAAACCCGCCGAATAATCGACGGGTTTTCGTATGGTGGCGGAGTAAGAGGGATTCGAACCCTCGATGCAGGTTGACCCCACATGCTTCCTTAGCAGGGAAGTGCCTTCAGCCTCTCAGCCATTACTCCTAAGGAAGTGCGTAATATACTGGTTTGACTCGGACGTGTCAAGCCAAGCCTGAGGGTATTTTTTAACCGTATGAAATCATTTGTATAAAATATAAAGAAGCGTGAAATTGTAGCCCGTATGCGGCGGCTGGTACAATTCATGCTTGCTTTCAGGATGTGATGAAAATGAATGATTTAATCGTATTGAACAAGCCTTATGGCGTGATTTGCCAGTTTTCGGTGCATGAAAAGTATGGGTGTTTGAAAGATTATGTGGCGCTGCCGGACTTTTATCCGGCGGGACGTTTGGATGCGGACAGCGAGGGTTTGCTGCTGCTGACAAACGACGGGCGTTTGCAGGCGCGGATTGCCGATCCTAAGTTCAAACTGGAGAAAACTTATTGGGCGCAGGTGGAAGGTTCGCCCGACGAAGCGAAGCTGGATATGCTGCGGCGCGGGGTGAATTTAGGAGATTTTGTCACGCGTCCGGCAAAGGTTCGCGTATTAGAGGCGGGCGAAGCGGATGTTTTGTGGCCGCGCGTGCCGCCTATCCGCGTGCGTAAGTCCGTGCCTGATTTTTGGGTGGAAATTCGGATTTCGGAAGGGAAAAACCGTCAGGTCAGGCGGATGACGGCTAAGGCAGGCTTTCCGTGTCTGCGTTTGGTCAGGGTGGCGATAGGTCGTCTGAATCTATTCGATTTGGGCTTGGCGCTTGGGCAATGGATGTTTGCACCGCATAAGCCTTGATGAATGGCTGCCTATTAAATTGATTGGCTGATAACGAAAAAGGTCGTCTGAAAACCCTGCAATACGGTTTTCAGACGACCTTTGTCATTAGAGATTAATGATGCGTATGACCGATTTGGAAGGTCATGGTGGTGTAGTTCGCCTGTTTTTGGCACACGCTTTGATCGGGGAAATCGGCTTTGTGTTCTACGCTTGCTTTCCAGAAGCCTTGACGCAGGGGAATGATGCTGACTTCGCCTTTATCATCCGTAGTATCGGAGAAGGCTTGCGCTTCGGTTTTGTGGGTTTTGCTGCGGTCGCTGGTGTCGAAACCGTCAAATGTGGCGGTAACGGTCGCGTTGGGCAACGGCTCGCCGTTGAAAAGGACGCGGACTTTGAAGCGTTCGCCGACGTGGACGTTGGCGGGGTTATCCAGCGGAACGATTTCTAAATGTTGTCCGACTTGCTTGGTGATGACGGCGGTGTCTGCACTTTCGTGTCCGACGTTGACGATGTTTTTACCGAACATTCGGGTTTGTTCACAATAGCTGGCGTCAGGCATTTCTCTGATGCTCGCCTGTTTCCAGCCTGCGCTGTTTTTAGACCAGAAAGTCGGCTGGTATTCGGCGGTAACGAGGTAGCTGCCGTCTTTGACAGGGAGTTTGCTGCGGTACTGGTAGTTGTACGTCCCTTTTTGAATCAAATTTTCTTTGCCTTTTTCGGTAATCAGCTGCATGGGTTTGCTGAAAATGTGCAGGCGGTCTTTGGCGATGGGTTCGAGTTCGGGGAACTCGCCGTAGCCCAATTCGGCTTGCAGGTATTCGCCGCCGTGCGTATGAGCGGTTTCGACCCAGACGCGGTGTGCTTGGGCGGTTGTGCTGAACAGGAGCGCGGATGCGATGAACAATGCGGTTTTTTTCATTGGGTTCTCCAAATGTATCGGGTAGAAATTTGATTGGTTATAATATAACAATTTTATTTATAACGAAACGGTTTCACAAAAAAAAGGTCGTCTGAAAACAGGATTTCTGTTTGAACTGCACCCCAAAAGTTGGACATCCCCTCCAACTCACAAGGTGCAGTTTTTTTATGAGCAAATATA
>NZ_CEXQBZ010000035.1:0-12344 GCF_982712965.1 Neisseria flava
GGGGCATTTGGGTAAAATCAGGAGTAATTAGGAGCGGAAATAGACGAAAACCTGTGTTTGGGTTTCGGCTGTCGGGGAAAGGGCTTTTTTGCAAAGGTCTCAACCCCCTTATTTCCGCATTTCAACCAACATCCGACACACGCCTAATCCTGCCGCTGCCAAGATCGCGGCGACAAAGCCGATGTTGGAAATGCCTGCCCAGACGGTAACGTAATGTCCCAAAAGCGCGCCGCCGCCGATGCCGACGTTGTAGAGGCCTGAGTAAATCGAGTTGGCTACATCCGTCGCATCCGAGGCAAAGTCCAATACTTTGGAGACCATGCCGAGGCTCAAGACGACGATGGCGATACCCCAGACAAACACCAGCGCGTAAACGGCTATCGGGTAAGCGGCAAGGGGCAGCAGGCAGAGCGTTGAAGCCATGATGACGGATACCGAGGTCATCAGGAATGTGCGCTGGTGTTTGGCAAACCATTTGCCGAACAGATACGACGCGGCAAACCCCGCCAGCCCGTACAGGCTCAAGACGATGGTTACTTGTTCGGGCGCGAAGCCGCCGGCTTGCAGGACGAAGGGTTCGATATAGCTGTATGCCGTAAAGTGGGCGGTAATCAGGAGGACGGTCAGCGCGTAGAGCAGCATGAGGTTTTTACGCTTGAGCAATCCGGGCAGGCTTTTGAGCGAACCTGTGTTCACGCTGAGCAACAGCGGCAGGTTTTTCGCCAATATGCCCATGACCGCTGCCGCGCAAAGTCCGATAAGCAAAAAGCTGAACTGCCAGCTTGAGTGTTGCCCGATAACGCGCCCCAGCGGGATGCCCGCCACCATCGCCATGACCGTCCCCGTACTGAGCAGCCCCAAAGCCTGATTGCCTTTACCCTGCGGCGCGACACGTACCGCCAGCGAGGCGGTAATCGACCAAAACACGGCGTGCGTCAGGGCGATGCCGATGCGGCTGATGAGCAGGATTTCGAAACTTCGGGCGAAATAGGAAACGATGTGGCTGAGGGTAAAGAACGCGAAGAGGATGAGCAGCAGCTTTCGGCGTTCGATGTTTTTCGTTGCCAGCATCAGCGGCAGCGACAGCAGCGCGACAATCCAGGCATACACGGTAATCATGATGCCGACTTCGGTCGGCGGCATATTGAAGGTCGCGCCGATGTCGCTCAATAGGGCAATCGGGATATATTCGGTGGTGTTGAAAATGAATGCGCCAACTGCCAGGGCGATGACGCTTAGCCATTGCTTGTTTGTGTTTGCTGACATTGGGGTTTCCCTTTTTATATTTGTCTTCAAAAATTTATCGATTTTGTAATTATACTACTTTCAGATGACCTTCCTACTGCGACGACACAAAATTCCGCCCTAGACGCTCCCGCATCATCGGCATACAATCTTTGCATGAACACCAAACGCCCCAAGCTCTCCCATTTTGCCCATATTTACGGCATGAACGGGCAATTCATCCTGTTGGAACAGCATTCCGAGTGGATGCCGGTCAACGATGCCGACTACGACAATGCGCCTGCATTGCCGGAGGGGTTCGTGTTTGCGGATGAAGCGTTCTATACGACCGACGGCAGCGTGCCGCCGCTCATCCTGCCCGACAACATCAAAATCTTCAACGAAGAAGCGCGCAAACTCGAACGCCGCAGGCTCGATGCGCTGGCTTTGGAAGAGTTGGGCAAAAACCTCGCCGCCGCCCAAGCCGAGACCGACCTCGAAGCCCTGCTTGAAAAAATCGAATTTCATTTGAAACAAGACAATCTGTTCAAATAAAACTTTTCAGACGACCCTCCAAGCAGCAAAGGTGTCGTCTGAAAGATAAAATCGTTGACAATCCAAACCGATTTGGTACATTGTTCAACACTTATCAATCCCCGTTTCCCAACCGACAAAGGAGTCGAGAAGATGTTTTCAAAAAGCGTCAACCTAGCCCAATATGATCCGGAGCTGGCAGCCGCCATTGCCCAAGAAGACCAACGCCAGCAAGACCACGTCGAACTGATTGCTTCCGAAAACTACGTCAGTTGCGCCGTGATGGAGGCACAAGGTTCGCAATTGACCAACAAATACGCCGAAGGCTACCCCGGCAAACGCTACTACGGCGGCTGCGAATACGTCGATATCGTCGAACAGCTGGCAATCGACCGCGTCAAAGAACTCTTCGGTGCAGAATACGCCAACGTCCAACCCCATTCCGGCTCCCAAGCCAATCAAGCCGTGTACGCCTCCGTCCTCAAACCCGGCGACACCATCCTCGGCATGAGCCTCGCCCACGGCGGACACCTGACCCACGGTGCCAGCGTCAACATTTCCGGCAAACTCTACAACGCCATTACCTACGGCTTGGATGAAAACGAAGTCCTCGATTACGCCGAAGTCGAACGCCTCGCGCTCGAACACAAACCCAAAATGATCGTTGCCGGCGCATCTGCCTACGCACTGCAAATCGACTGGGCGAAATTCCGCGAAATCGCCGACAAAGTCGGTGCCTACCTTTTCGTCGATATGGCGCACTACGCAGGTCTGATTGCCGGCGGCGAATACCCCAACCCCGTCCCATTCTGCGACTTCGTGACCACCACCACCCACAAAACCCTGCGCGGCCCGCGCGGCGGCGTGATTTTGTGCCGCGACAACACGCATGAAAAAGCGTTGAACTCTTCCATCTTCCCAAGCCTGCAAGGCGGCCCGCTGATGCACGTCATCGCCGCCAAAGCCGTTGCGTTCAAAGAAGCCCTGCAACCCGAGTTCAAAGAATACGCGAAACAGGTGAAAATCAACGCCGCAGCGATGGCGGAAGAATTGGTCAAACGCGGTTTGCGCATCGTTTCCGGCCGCACCGAAAGCCACGTTTTCCTCGTTGACCTGCAACCGATGAAAATCACCGGCAAAGCCGCCGAAGCCGCATTGGGCAAAGCAAACATCACCGTCAACAAAAACGCCATTCCGAATGACCCGGAAAAACCGTTCGTTACCTCCGGTATCCGCATCGGCTCCGCCGCCATGACCACGCGCGGCTTTAACGAAGCCGACGCCCGAGTCCTCGCCAACCTCGTTGCCGATGTTTTGGCAAATCCTGAAGACGAAGCGAATTTGGCAAACGTCCGCAAACAAATCACCGCGCTTTGCGACAAATATCCCGTTTACGGCGCGTAATCGGCTTGCCCGTTTAAGCATCTTGTCACACGGAAAGGTCGTCTGAAAATCTTGAAAAAGGGTTTTCAGACGACCTTATTTGTTCATTTCAGACTACAATACCGAATTAAATTCTCTCATCAACCCGACGAACTCCGTCTCATCATAAAAGCAAGGAATACCCATGCATACCGAAGCCGTTTTAACCGTATTGAAAAACCTGCAAAACCAAATCTGCACCGCGCTTGAGCAAGAAGACGGCGGGGCGGTGTTTGCGCGTGAAGAATGGACGGGCAAGTTGGGCGTGGGCGAAACCCGCGTATTGAAAAACGGCGCGGTATTCGAGCAGGCGGGCGTGAATTTTTCGCATGTGAAGGGCAGTAAAATGCCCGTTTCGGCAACGGCGCACCGCCCTGAACTGGCGGGCGCGGCGTTTGAGGCGATGGGCGTGTCGCTGGTGATTCATCCGAAAAATCCGTATGTACCGACCAGCCATGCGAACGTGCGCTTTTTTATCGCGTATCCGGAAGGCGGCGAGCCTGTGTGGTGGTTCGGCGGCGGCTTTGATTTGACGCCGTTTTATCCGTTTGAAGAAGATATTTTGCATTGGCACACGGTCGCGCGGGACGTGTGCGCGCCGTTTGGGGAAGCGGTTTATCCCGAGTTCAAAAAATGGTGCGACGAGTATTTTTACCTGAAACACCGCGGCGAAACGCGCGGCGTGGGCGGTTTGTTTTTCGACGATTTGAACCGCTGGAATTTCGACACCTGCCTGAATTTCATCAAGGCGGTCGGCGAAGGCTACATCGAAGCGTATTTGCCGATTGTGGCGAAACGCAAAAACACGCCGTACGGCGAACGCGAACGCGATTTCCAGCTTTACCGGCGCGGGCGTTATGTGGAATTTAATTTGGTTTGGGACAGGGGTACGCTGTTCGGCCTGCAAAGCGGCGGGCGCACGGAAAGTATTTTGATGTCTATGCCGCCTTTGGTGCGTTTCGAGTATCAATACGCGCCGGAAGAAGGTTCGCCCGAAGCGCGGCTGAACGAGTTTCTCACCGCCCGCGACTGGCTCTCGGAGATGCAATAATGGCGGATAAACAAAAGCCCGACGCCCATCCTTCGGATAAATTCATCCTTGCCATGATTGTCATGGCGGTGTTCCTGGTGATCATCATCGGCAGCGGATTTATCGCCGTAGAATATTTCAAGGCGCATCCCGAAGTGTTTGAATTGAAGCCGCCTGCAAAATAGTTTAGGAAGAAAGACAAAAGGTCGTCTGAAACTTTTCAGACGACCTTTTTCAGCTTTAAAACCCTGGTTTACAAAACAGCCAAAGCCGCGTCGTAATTAGGCTCGTTGGCAATTTCAGCAACCAGTTCGCTGTGCAGGACTTTGTCGTTTTCGTCCAAAACCACAACGGCACGCGCAGTCAGTCCGCGCAACGGGCTGTCGGTCAGGGTGACGCCGTAATCGGCGGCAAAGCTGCTGCGGAATGTGGACAGGTTTACCACATTGTTCAAACCTTCCGCGCCGCAGAAACGGGCTTGGGCAAACGGCAGGTCGGCTGAAATGCACAATACGACCGCGTTGTCCAAAGAAGACGCGCGTTGGTTAAAGGTACGCACGGATTGGGCGCACACGCCGGTATCGATGCTCGGGAAAATGTTCAACACTTTGCGCTTGCCCGCAAAGTCCGCCAAAGTTTTGTCGGACAGATCAGCAGCGGTCAGACTGAACGCAGGCGCGGTTTGACCGACGGCGGGCAGGTCGCCGGAAGTGTTGACAGGGTTGTCGTGGAAGGTAATTTGAGCCATAAGGATTTCCTTTTTTAGGTTGACGAAAAATATTGACGAGGATAGAAGGTTTTTATCTATTTGCCAAGTGATACATAATTAAAGGCAATATGCTCAAATCAGGTCGTCTGAAAATTTTCAGACGACCTATTTTACATGCAGCGGATGCCCGTTCATACCCACAGCCAAGCCCAAACGCTGCGTCCTTCGCCTTGCAGCAAGACCAGCGTTCGGCAGGCGGAGGCTGTGTTCATACATTCCAGCCCGATGCCGTGTGCGGCAAGTTCGGCGGCGATTTTCAGGTGGAGAAACTGCTGCTTCTCTCCTGTGCCGATGATGATGACTTCGGGCAAACCGTCCGACTCGGAGGTCGTCTGAAACAGGTCGGCGGCAGTCAGTTCGGACGGCGTTTGCACGTTCATTGCTTCGATTTTGCCGTTGCGCCAGATGATGGGTGTGGTGTAGGTTTTGCCGCCCGCTTCGATTGCGCCCGCCCGATAAGCGGTCAGGCTTAGGGTTTCATCGGTTTTGTTTTCTTCAATCAGCATTTTTCTTCCGTTTCTTTCTCGGCTTGATATATCAATTTCAAACAGGCTTGCCGCCCTTTCGCCGCGTTCCGTAAAAAAGGTGCAAAATCAGGCAATTTCAGGTAGGATGGGCGACTTTAGCCTGCGCCTTCCGCCCTTGCAAAATCAGCATTATATCAATCTGCGGCGGCGGTGCGTTTCGGGCTTTCTGAATTTCTGTTTTTACTTTTTGATTTAAGAGAATCGGCTCACAAGGAGGCACAATGAAGCCAGTAAACATCGGTCTTTTAGGTTTAGGTACGGTTGGCGGCGGTACGGCTGCCGTGTTGCAGGACAATGCGGCGGAAATCAGCCGCCGTTTGGGACGCGAAGTGCGCATCAGTGCCGTATGCGACTTGAGCGAAGAAAAAGCCCGCCAAATCTGCCCGTCCGCAGCCTTCGTCAAAGACCCGTTCGAACTGGTCGCGCGTGAAGACGTCGATGTCGTCGTCGAATTGTTCGGCGGTACCGGCATCGCCAAAGATGCCGTGTTGAAAGCCATTGAAAACGGCAAACACATCGTTACCGCCAACAAAAAACTGCTCGCCGAATACGGCAACGAAATCTTCCCGCTAGCGGAAGAAAAAAACGTCATGGTGCAATTTGAAGCGGCTGTGGCAGGCGGCATCCCGATTATCAAAGCCCTGCGCGAAGGCCTCGCCGCCAACCGCATCCGCAGCATCGCCGGCATCATCAACGGCACCAGCAACTTCATCCTCTCCGAAATGCGTGAAAAAGGCAGCGCGTTTGCCGACGTATTGAAAGAAGCACAAGCATTGGGCTACGCCGAAGCCGATCCGACCTTCGACATCGAAGGCAACGACGCAGGCCACAAAATTACCATCATGAGCGCGCTGGCATTCGGTACGCCGATGAACTTCCCCGCCTGCTACCTCGAAGGCATCAGCAAACTCGACAGCCGCGACATCAAATACGCCGAAGAACTCGGCTACCGCATCAAACTTTTGGGCATTACCCGCAAAACCGACAAAGGCATCGAATTGCGCGTCCATCCGACCCTGATCCCCGAAAGCCGCCTCTTGGCAAACGTCAACGGCGTGATGAACGCCGTGCGCGTCAACGCCGATATGGTCGGCGAAACCTTATATTACGGCGCAGGCGCGGGCGCATTGCCGACCGCTTCCGCCGTGGTCGCCGACATCATCGACATCGCCCGCCTGATTGAAGCCGATATCGACCACCGCGTGCCGCATCTGGCGTTCCAGCCCGCCCAAGTCCAAGCGCAAACCATCCTGCCTATGGACGAAATCACCAGCAGCTACTACCTGCGCGTCCAAGCCAAAGACGAACCGGGCACGCTGGGGCAAATCGCCGCGCTTTTGGCAAAAGAAAACGTGTCCATCGAAGCCTTAATCCAAAAAGGCGTGATCGACCAAACCACCGCCGAAATCGTGATTCTGACCCACAGCACGGTCGAGAAAAACATCAAGCGCGCCATTGCCGCCATCGAAGCATTAAGCTGCGTGGAGAAACCGATCACCATGATCCGCATGGAAAGCCTGCATGACTGAGCCGAAAAACGAAATGTCCGCCGAAGAGCAGGCCGCGGCGCGTAAAAAAGCGAAAGCCAAAATCCGCACCATCCGCATTTGGGCGTGGGTCATTTTGGCGCTGCTCGCCGCGACCGCCCTGCTCTCCCAATGCGCCATGTCCAAACCGCAGGCAAAGCAGAACATCTTTGAGTCTTGCGTGAAAAACATCCCCTTTGCCGAAAAATGGCAAAACGATTTGAAAGAAAGGGGCTTGGATTCAAACAACAGCAAACTCGCCACCGATTACTGCACCTGTATGTGGGACAAGCCTTTGGACAAACTTTCCGAAGAGCAAATCCGTTCATTGGGCAAACTCAGCCCGCAAGAACAGCTCGACCTGCTCGGCGGCGCGCAAGCGTTTGAAGATCGCGACAGGCAGTGTGTGGCAGGTTTGAAGGCGGAATAATCCGGCTTTGACATGGCAAAAAGGTCGTCTGAAAAAACTCCGTTTGGTGTTTTCAGACGACCTTTTCTCATATAGGCAGGCATCACTCCGCCCCTTCACGGTATAATCAGCCCATATCACTTCACAACAAGGAACACACAAGATGGATTGGAAAGGACGCGAACAGAGTCAAAACGTAGAAGACCGACGCGGCAGCAGCGGTGGAGGCGGGAAAGCGCCCGGCATCCTCGGCATCATCGTCGTTTTGGTCGGCGCTTATTACGGCGTCGATTTGAGCGGCTTGGTCGGCACGCCTTCCATGGGTCCAGGCTCGACCCAAACTTCCCAGCTCAAGCCTCAGGAAGAAGCCGAGTTGAACGAACTCGCCCGCGTCGTCCTCGCCGATACAGAAAAAGCTTGGGGAAGCTATTTCAAGCAACACGGACAAAATTACACCCCGACCACGCTGGTGTTATACAACGGCGGTACATCCACCGCCTGCGGCATGGGTCAATCGGCGATGGGTCCATTTTACTGCCCGGGCGACCAAAAAGTCTATCTCGACTTAGACTTTTATAGAGATATGCAGACCAAACTCAACTCCGCCAGCGATGCTGCGTTTGCCTACGTCATCGCACACGAAGTCGGACACCACGTTCAAAAACTGCTCGGCATCCTGCCCAAAGTCCACAAAATACAGCAGCAGGTCGGCAAAAAAGAAGCCAATGCCCTTTCCGTCAAACTCGAATTGCAGGCAGACTGTTTCGCGGGCATTTGGGGGCATTACGCCGTCAACAATAATATCTTCAAAGCCGAAGACATCACCAAAGCCATGCTGGCTGCCGAATCCGTCGGCGACGACCGCCTGCAGAAAGAGGGGCAGGGCTATGTCGTTCCCGACAGCTTTACACACGGCTCGTCCGAACAGCGCATGGCATGGCTCAAACGCGGTTTGGACAGCGGCGACATCAACCAATGCAACACTTTCGGTAACTGATTGAAACCGCAGTAAATGTTATTTGATGTAACCTCCAAAGGTCGTCTGAAAGCCTTCAGACGACCTTTGCCTATGTTAGAATAAGCCCGTTTTCCATTCACAATCACAAAGGAAACCATCATGGCAAATATTGCCCGCGACATCTTCAAAGCCTACGACATCCGAGGCATTGTCGGCAAAACCCTGACCAACGAAGCCGCCTACCTTATCGGCAAAGCCATCGCCACCCGAGCCGCCGAAAAAGGCATCACCCGCATCGCACTCGGACGCGACGGACGCTTGAGCGGTCCCGAATTGATGGAACACATCCAACGCGGCTTTACCGACAGCGGCATTGACGTCCTCAATGTCGGCATGGTCGCCACCCCCATGCTTTATTTCGCCGCCATCAACGAATGCGGTGGCAGCGGCGTGATGATTACCGGCAGCCACAACCCCCCCGATTACAACGGCTTCAAAATGATGCTCGGCGGCGACACCCTCGCAGGCGAAGCCATCCAAGAGTTGCTCGCCCTGATTGAAGCCGACAAACTGACCGCTTCCGATAAAAAAGGCAGCGTAACCGAAAAAGACATCTCCGGCGAATACCACAACCACATCGTCGGCCACGTCAAACTCAAACGCCCCATGAAAATCGCCATCGACGCGGGCAACGGCGTAGGCGGCGCATTCGCAGGCAAACTCTACAAAGGTTTGGGCAACGAAGTGACCGAACTTTTCTGCGAAGTGGACGGCACTTTCCCCAACCACCATCCCGACCCTTCCAAACCGAAAAACCTGCAAGA
The DNA here is from genome assembly GCF_982712965.1 of Neisseria flava. Lineage (NCBI taxonomy): Bacteria > Pseudomonadati > Pseudomonadota > Betaproteobacteria > Neisseriales > Neisseriaceae > Neisseria > Neisseria flava. The sequence continues at coordinate 9,224 of NZ_CEXQBZ010000035.1, forward strand.
TTTGATTGCCGCACTGAAAAACAGCGACGCCGAAATCGGCTTGGCTTTTGACGGCGATGCCGACCGCTTGGGCGTCGTGACCAAAGACGGCAACATTATTTATCCCGACCGCCAACTCATGCTGTTCGCCCAAGACGTTTTGAGCCGCAACCCCGGCGCGAAAGTCATCTTCGACGTCAAATCCACCCGTCTGCTGGCTCCGTGGATTAAAGAACACGGCGGCGAACCCGTCATGGAAAAAACCGGTCACAGCTTCATCAAGTCCGCCATGAAAAAAACCGGCGCGCTGGTTGCCGGCGAAATGAGCGGACACGTCTTCTTCAAAGAACGCTGGTTCGGCTTCGACGACGGTCTGTATGCCGGCGCGCGCCTCTTGGAAATCCTGTCTGCCTTCGACAATCCGTCTGAAGTCTTGAACAGCCTGCCGCAAAGCATTTCCACGCCCGAACTCAACATCGACCTGCCCGAAGGCAGCAACGGCCATCAGGTTATCGACGAACTCGCCGCCAAAGCCAAGTTCTACGGTGCGACCGAAATCATCACCATCGACGGCCTGCGCGTAGAATTCCCCGACGGCTTCGGTCTGATGCGCGCTTCCAATACCACGCCGATTTTGGTGTTGCGCTTCGAGGCGGATTCCGACGAAGCCATCGAGCGGATTCAAAACCAGTTCAAAGCCGTCATCGAAAGCAATCCCGCGCTGAAATGGCCGCTGTAAACGGTTAACGCTTTAAAGCTCAAAAAGGTCGTCTGAAAACGAGTATTGTACGTTTTCAGACGACCTTTTCTATCTGTCCATACAAAATTCAGCTTTATTTCAACCCCTTCAAATACCCGCCGCCTTTGCAGGAATATTCTGCGCAATCCGAATCATCGGCTATTTTGCAGGCTTGGTCGCAGTATTTTTTGCTTTCTCCAAACCGTCGGCAGCGATACGCAATAAAACCACCAATTTCATTGAAAAAAATTTCTTATCTATTCATGTTTTGCCAATCCGAAAGATGATAGCCATATCGTCTGAAATCCAACCCCATCACCATTTCTCTCCCCCTCTCCCAATCCAGAATATAACGAAATCGCATTAAATTAAAACCAAGCATTCTTTCCGTTTTTCAGACGACCTGTTTACAGTATCGCCACTGTTTTCAGAAAAATCACCATTCAACCAAACAATTAAAGCCGCGCAGGCAAACGTTCTGCCTCAAGCAGCCGTCCGCACAAAGGAACCGACATGACCCCAGCCAACCCGCTTCCCATCGAACTTTCCGCACAACTCGCCGCCCTCTCGCCTACACAACTCGCTTGGCTTTCCGGCTACTGCTGGGCGCAAAGTCAAGGCGCAGCGGGCAGTTTGGGTGTTTCCGCCGCTCTCGCCGTTGCAGCCCCCGCGCGACGCGTGTTGGTCTTATCAGCCTCGCAAACGGGTAATGCGCGCGGCGTTGCCGAATCTTTACACGCTAAACTTAAAGCCGCCGGTGTCGAAGCCGTGTTGAGCAGCGCGGGGGACTTCAAAAGCAAAACCCTGCCCGATGAAGACATCGTGTTGTTGGTAACGTCCACACAAGGCGAGGGCGAGCCGCCCGAAGAAGCGCTGCCGCTGTATAAATTCGTCTTCGGCAAAAAGGCCCCCGATTTGGGCAAACTCACTTTCGCCGTTTTAGGTTTGGGCGATTCCTCCTATCCCAATTTCTGCCAAGCGGGCAAGGACTTTGACGCCAAATTCGCCGAACTGGGCGCACGTCGTCTGAACGACTTGGGCATCTGCGATTTAGAGTTTCAAAGCGCTGCCGATGCTTGGGTCAAAGCCGTTGTCCCCAAAGTTGCCGAGCTTGCTGCCCAAGCTGCTGCGCCTACCGCCACACCAGCCACAAACCAAACCGCTGGCACTGTCTATACCAAAGACAAACCCTATACCGCCACCCTGTCCGTCCGCCAAAAAATCACGTCCCGTTCCGCCGAGAAAGACGTGGAACACATCGAAATCGACCTGTCCGGCTCCGGACTGCACTATCAAGCAGGTGACGCATTGGGCGTACTCCCGCTCAACGATTCGGCTTTGGTTCAAGAAATCCTCGATTTGCACCAATTAAGCGGAGAAGAAAAAGTCCGACTTTCAGACGACCTCGAAACCGACATCCGCACCGCCCTGACCGAGTCCGCAGACATCACGCAAAACACGCCGGCACTCGTGCAGCAGTACGCCGAATTGTCCGGCAGCGAAGCACTCAAAACCACAGCCTCCGACAAAACCCGCTTGGACGCCTACCTCGCCGCCACCCCGCCCGTCGGCGTCTTCACCGCCCACCCCCATCCGTTGGACGCACAAACCCTGTTCCAACTGTTCCGCCCGCAAACTCCGCGCCTTTACTCCATCGCCTCCGCACAAGACGAAGTGGGCGAAGAAGTACACCTGACCGTCGGCGTCGTCCGCTTCGAACACCACGGCAGCACCTACACCGGCGCAGCCTCAGGCTATCTGGGCGAACGCCTTGAAGAAGGCGGCGAAGTACGCGTCTTCGTCGAACCCAACCCCAACTTCCGCCTGCCCGCCGACGGCAACACCCCCGTCATCATGATAGGCGCAGGTACAGGCATCGCCCCCTTCCGCGCCTTCATGCAGCAACGCGCCGCCAACGGCGACAGTGGCAAAAACTGGCTCATCTTCGGCAACCAACGCCTCACCGACGACTTCCTCTACCAGCTTGAATGGAGCGACTACCGCAAAGACGGCATCCTCACCCGCGCCGACTTGGCATGGAGCAGACAAGGCGAACACAAAGTCTATGTCCAACACAAAATCGCCGAACACGCCGCCGAAGTTTGGAACTGGCTGCAACAAGGCGCACACCTCTACGTCTGCGGCGACGCCACCCGCATGGCACGCGACGTAGAAACCGCCCTGCTCGACGTCATCGAAACCCAAGGCAAACTCAGTCGCGACGATGCCGAAGACTATCTCAACGAAATGCGCGAAGACAAACGCTACCAACGCGACGTTTATTGATACCTGCCCAAACAAAAGGTCGTCTGAAAAGCCCAAATCAGGTTTTCAGACGACCTTGGATTCGGATTTCAAGTGCAACACTATGGTACTAGTGGTTTGAACAGATTCAAGAATAAA
>NZ_CEXQBZ010000036.1:0-12225 GCF_982712965.1 Neisseria flava
GGGGGCGGCTGGACTCTTTGTAAAGATTACGGCCGACCGGCAGTACCAGGTTTCAACACACAGCCGCCTGAAGGCGGCTGGACCATCCCATTTCCGGGGTTTACCGGAAAAGAATGTTTCAACACACAGCCGCCTGAAGGCGGCTGGAAGAACTGGAGCAGTTGGGTCTTTCGGATGTATGGTTTCAACACACAGCCGCCTGAAGGCGGCTGGGTTTTAAATGGCGGCATATAGCAATGGTAAGGGAGGTTTCAACACACAGCCGCCTGAAGGCGGCTGGGCCAGGCGTTTGATGTAGGTATAGCCCTGAAACGTGTTTCAACACACAGCCGCCTGAAGGCGGCTGGCTACAAGACCGTCAATGCCGCCTTGTACGAAGTACGTTTCAACACACAGCCGCCTGAAGGCGGCTGGAGCCTCTCTCAAAAGCCTTGCCCCATCAGGTTTCGCAGCCCCGATTTCGCTAGGCTCACAAGAAAAGCGCGAACGCGAGTATAACACAGCCTTTTCCGTTACACCCGCATTCGCAATATCCTGATTGTTAAAGAACAATCCCAATTCGCCAACCCTGCCGCATTTTCATGAGAACCGCAGGTTGGCGATTCACACAATCAACGTATCCTTAAACACATCCACCGCCGGTTTCGCGCCGTGATGTTCTACTTTGCGCCGCCATTTGCTGCCCAGATGGTAAAAGCGCAGGCTGTCGGTTTCGGGGTTGTAGGTTTTCAAAAGTTTGTCTTTTAAAACAACCCACTGATCGGGCACGATGTCGCATTCGAACACTGAATACTGCACACGAACGCCGTAATCCAGACACAGTTTCGCCACGCGCCGCAGCCTTGCCTGTCCTTCCGCATCCTCCAGCGAAATATCGTAAGTAATCAGCATCAGCATTTTGTATTCCCATGTGCAGGCTGCTTTAGAGGTCGTCTGAAAACATCCAACCCGTTTTCAGACGACCTGCAAACCTATCTCATCAAAAACGGCGGGTATTCCGCCAAATCCCCACGCAAGTGTCGCGCCAGCAGCATTGCCTGAATATACGGCAGCAGCCCGATTTCCACTTCCTCCCCCAAAAACGGATGAACGATTTTCTCCTGCTTTTTCGCCTGCAAAGCTTGGAACAAGAGCTTACGCGCATCGGCTTTCAAGCTCACCGCGCCGCTTGCCTCGGTAACGAAATCCTGCGGTTTGATTTGCCCGCGGTTAATCAGCGACAGCACCAACCTGTCCGCCCACCACGCGCGGAATTCTTCCAAAATATCCTGCGCCAAACTGTCGCGCCCCGGTCGGTCGGCGTGCAGAAAGCCCACTTGCGGGTCCAACCCCACGCCTTGCAGCGCGCCGCTGATGTCCTTGCCCAAGATACTGTACACAAACGACAACAGCGCATTCACCCCGTCTCTGGGTGGGCGGCGGTTGCGCCCGTCAAAAGTAAAGCCGCTTTTCTCGCTCAAAAGCTGTCCGAATACGCCGAAATAACGTGCCGCCGCATCGCCCTCAATGCCGCGCACCACATCCAGCTCATCCGCGCCCTTCAACTGCCGCAGCGAAATATTCAAAGAATCGACCGCACTTTGAATCGCCGCATTCTCGCCGTAATTGCGAATCTGCCGCTGAAGTACCCGCTTACTCGCCTGAATCTTCGCCGCAATGATATTGCGCGCAATCGGCACGGGATTTTGCTCCGACACCCGATACTGCGCCCGACGCAGCAGCACATTACCACTCTGCCGCCCCTGAAGCCGCCCCAAATAACGTCCGTTTTCGGTAAAAAACGCCAAATTCACATTATTTTCGCCGCAAAACCCCAACAAAAACGGCGACACCAACACATTCCCAAAACAGAAAATGTGCCCGATGGAATGCACCGGCAACTGCGCCACTTTCTTACGCTCCTGCTCCACCACCAGCGTCTCCCGCTCCTTATGCAGGTAGCTGCCTTGGGTGGTGATGTAGAGCGTGTTTTGCAGTTTGCGCATGGGGAAATTCCTTGGATCTTAACCGCACTTTTGTTTTAGAACGACTTGCCGTTTAGGCCGTCTGAAAAATAACGTATTGTTTTCAAACAGGCATTAGATAGGCAATGCCTGTTTGAAAACGATTTTAGTAGGTCAGGCATTTATGCTCGACTTTTACTTGACTACGGGCTTTTAAGGCCATCTGAAAAATTAGGTTTTCAGACGGCGTAAGACAAAAAGCAGATAACCTACCAACGCATGTGTGCCCAAAGGCACATACCCTGTACTTACCCAAAGCATTAGCATCTTATCTTTTTGATTCCAATTCATTAATTAATTCTTTTAAGTCTTGCTCAGTTTGAGCACTAAGTGTTTTAGCGTACGGCTCAAATCTCTTGGCAATATCAATAATGGTTTCTCCTAACGCCCGAATAAATAAATTCTTATCTATTCTTTTAGTCTCCAAAGAAAATCTTACATGCTCTAAATAGTTAAGTACCAATACAACAGATTGCTTGAAGTCTTCATTGCTTTTAATTTCGTTTATCAAGTTATTATCTGATGTGTCAGATTTTTTTTCTTTTGCTTTTCTTGTCCATTTTCTAGCCTCTAAATAATGAGGATCATCCCAACGCGACAAAAGATCAAATGTGTTTTCAATAACAGCAGCCCTTCTTTCCAAAAACATATTTGCAGCAGAAAAATATGTAGACAAAACAACTCCACTACCACCAAGACAGAGCAAAAACATTTTTGCAGCCTCTAATATAGCTGAGTTATTTCCAGAGATAGGAGCCTCATAAGCTTTGACAGTTAGTACAATTGAAGCTAGGCATAACGAAATCGCAACACCCCAAAAAATTTTCCAAACCAAATTCTCATTCATATTTAATTTCCCTCAATTTTCTGATTTAAAACATTATTCCCCAAACAACCCCGCCACATACCCCACACTCCTATCCCGTTTCCCCAGCAGCTCCGGCTGACAAATTTCCACCAGCGAGCAGGCTTTGCAGCGTTTGGCGTAGTTGGGCGGCGGGGTTTTGCCGCTGTTTAGAAGTTCGCGCACGGCGGTGATGGTAGCAAGCGTTTGGGCACGCAGGTCGTCTGAAAACACGACCGGGACGCGGTGGCGGGTTTGCATGTACCACAGCGCACCCTCAGAGACGATTTGCCCCGTCATTTCTTCCAAGCACAAGCCTTGGGCGCAGAGTTGAATTTCATCCATCGGATCAGGTTTAGGCTTGCCGCGTTTGTATTCTACGGGTTTCAGACGGCCTGTTTTTGTTTCCACTTCCACCAAATCCAACACGCCGCTGATGCCCAGTTTCTCCGCCGACACATGCACCGTCCGCTCAAAGCGCACGCCCTTGCGCGTTTCCGGCTCGCCCGAATCCACCCGCTCATGAAGCGCCCGTCCCTGCGCGGTCAAATAGTTCTCCGCCCACGCCTGCTCGTTGTGAATCAAGGCGCATTGGCGCGGGCAGAAGGCGTAGTGTTGCAGGGCGGAAAGGGTAATCAGGCGCGTGTCTTGATTTTCCCTTTGGGTTTCGGTTAAAAGTGCGGTCATTTTTTTGAACGTTTTTAGAAGTTAAAAACCATCAAGGATTTCGGGTTTCAATGACGCTCCATTTCCCGTAACGGTAAGTTTTTCTTCAGTTATGTCCCCAATCAATCCATCAATGGATTTATTTTTTATTTTTTCTTCAATAATTTCTTTTAACTTACCATGCACTTTGGCTGAAGAATATTGCCCTGCTTTGCTATTGTGTTCCCACCAGATAAGTTTTAACACCTGCATGCTGCCTTCGGGGCGGGCGGATGATGCATCGCCTTCAAAGAGTTTGGTGAGTACGGCTTTGATTTTTTCGGCATCGTCGTTTGAAAAGCCGGTGCGCTCGGCAAGCTGCGGCGACATCGCGCCAAAGGCAACGTACACGCCGTGATCGATGCGGTGTTTCATGCCCATACGTGCATTTTTCCCTTCCTTTTCATCACTATCGACGCTCTTCACAATTTGATTGCTTGTAATACTAATGGGCGCAACGCTAAATGCAGATTGTATGGTTACTGGTCCTCGGATAGCGATTGAAACACCGCTTCCACCTTCATCTCCTTTACCAAAAGCAAAAACTTGTCCGAATGCACGGACATCAAACCATTTCTGACAAGCCTGATTTTTGGTTTGATCTTTTTGCTTGTTTCCTTCAATTCCTTTTTTAACCTGAAAGGCTTTTTTCCCTAAACCATATTCTTCTGATTCTGCACGACTTTTTAGACTAGTCATGCCGTCTGTTTTCTTTTCATCTGACTGCACGAAAATGCTTTCACCACTATCTTGCAGACGGTCGCGAATTTTTCGTTTCAAACACACATCAGTCATTTCACCATAATTTTGAAAATCGGCACGTGGACGGTTGCCGTTCAAGGGGTCACCGTTGGGGTTGGCGTTGGTTACTTCAATAATTAAAGCGAAGTCAATTTTTTTAGTTAAAGACATTTTTCATTCTCCATAAAAAGATTAATTGGTTTCTGTTGGTTTAGCTTTGCTAGCTTTGGCTGCTTTACGTTTGGCAATTTCGCGGGCATTTTCCATTTTTTGGCAATGATAGCCCAAGAGAAATTCGCCACTTAATTTGTCATCACAAACATAATCATCCCTTTGGAAAAGCTCCATAATTTCACCAATAGCTTGCTTATAGAAATCTTTTCCTTGACTAGTTAGATAATTTTGATACGGCACCAATTTCTCACTTGAAAGGTTTCGCCATGTGCTGTATGGCCTTTGTGCAAACTGTTGGAAATAACGTTCTGCGTTAGTCGCACGAGTAGGTGTTTTTTTGCCATTTTGTAAATATAAGGCATACCACTCCATGCTTTCTGCTTGTGCAATTAATCGGCCATACAAATAATCGCGTGAGCGGTTTTCAGTATCTAAGCTCATAGAATATCTCCGTTGTGATGGATATTTACGGGCGCACCAACCTTTGTATAGGGCACAGGCAACGCCGATGTTTCTTTGCCAATTTGCAGATCGGATTTTTTCTCCGTCTTCTAGGCGATGATTAGTAAAAGGATTGCAGGCTACTTGAAAACTCTTTTGTACCAAATCTTCGGGAATCTGTACGGATGTTCCGCCAGCGATGACAGGCAGCAGCCGGGCATAAAGTTGTCTCCTTAATTTCCTATTCTTATCTTCAAATTCTGTTTTGGTTAATATTACTTTCGCAATACGTTCCAAGGATGGCGCAATAAAAGGCCAAGATGATTTATATTCTTGATACCAAGCAAAATCATCCTGCCATTCATCTAAGCCACGGAAATAATCATTCCTTAATTTTTCCTGATAAAATGTCAAAGACATTCTTCCACCTATTTTCGATGGCTCATCAACTATTAATAAGGAAATCTGTTCATTGATGGCTAGCTTTTCTTTATAGCCATGTAGTTTTTTCTTTAATTGTTCCGCAGTTTCGAAACCAAGATTTGCTGAATGATCAACCTTATCTTCCGATAATAAAGAAGCATAAATATCATCTTCGTCCCAATAGAGACTTGATAGAAGTTTATCTTCATCCGATATGCAATTACTTGACCAGATCAAGATCACTTGCTTACCATTTCGTATTCCTTGTCGATTAATCAGCCATTTCAATGTACTAAATGCTTTGTGTGAAGCATTTTTCCCTAAAATTACAGCCTGACTACCTAACTCCGATTTAGCTCCATTATCTTTATCTCCATAAAATCTTCCCCGAAAGGTAAACCCAGTACTACCTCCATCGGCTGATACTAGTTTGGCATTACCGTTTATTCTTGGATAGGCTTCAGTCGGATAATCTAAATCTCCAGTAATACAGCATAAAGATTTATGGCGACCTTTTTGTATCAAACTTTCTTGATACTCAATCCATTGATTCTGTATGCATGGCTTATCCCATAAGTCCGAATGTAGATCACCTAACCCTGACATATCAATAGCCCAGACAATAGTTAAATCAAATGGATCATCTTTTCCCGATAACAATATATTGTCTTTAAAAGAAAATATCTCTTTATCCAATAAATCTTCAATCAATGAACCTTTTTGGATATATTGCAAAACGATTTCTATCTCCTGTAGATTCCCGAATTTAGCCCAGCCAGATAATTGACTTTCATAAGATTCAAAACATTTTTTATATTTTTCTTTTTCCTTATTGGCAAATTTTTGTTTATCTTCATCAGTTCCGGTAAGAAATTCTTGCCACTTCTTCCCCCCTTTCTGGGGAGCTTTTTTCTTTGCTATTTCATTGAGATACTCAATAGTCAAATATTTCTCTGCTGTTTTTGCAATATATTGCAACCCGTCATGTAACGCATAAGGCGCAATGGTTGAACCTGAACGTTTTGATGAATCTTCAGTTATCTGAATTGGTAATTGCTTTTTAATTGGTTCTGCTCCAACCAATTCTGCCTTGTCATTTAAGATAACCTTTAAATGAACCGCTTTAGACATATGAAACGGCAATGCCAAATTTTCATCATCCAAATCTTGCTCTTGGATATATTCATACGTCCGATAAAGTTTCTGCATCCAGCTCATAATTCCAGCTCCTTGGCTTCGTCTTCCACAGGCTTAACGTTTTCGCCGCGCTTGAACGGTTTTTCAGGCTGCATTTTGCGGATAAATCGAGTTTTCAGACGACCTCCTATATCGTCGATGCTTGGAAACTCAATCACACCGTTTTGCATATTCGCCATCCAAAAACGGCTGACCAATTCCGGCTTTCCGGTTTCTTCGGGATAGCCGAAACTATGGAACATCAGGCCAAAATCCAAATTGCCGTATCCATCGTAAAAGCCTTCACCTTTGGCAAATTCACAAGGCTCAACATAGCCTTGGCAATCGCGCGTGCCAAGAAAAATATCCTGCCGCCCACCGCGTTCCAACATTCTTCTGGCAATGGCGATATGTTTGCCGAAATTGCGGTCGCCTGCCAATTCTTCCCAATGCTCATTCCATTCAAAATGGGCTTCCACTTGGTATTCCACGTCCTGCAAAAAGGTGTAAATCGCCAAAGTGTTGCCACCATTCCAATCCAGCGGCTTGGTGGACTTGCTTTGGGTGCGGATGGGTTTCATCACGCGAATGCGGTCGATATGCCAAATCAACGTGGGCTTCCAATAAATGCTTTTGACAATGCCTTTAATAGCTTCGTATGTCGGTACTTGGTAGCTGAATTTTTCGCCGCCAATTTTGGTAACGGGGTCGGTAAATAAGGCTTGCCGTCCCCATACGCGGAAACTGATTTTGCTGTCCATATTGCTCCTATAAGTCGTAAAAAGTCATTTCGCTTGTTTCATCTAAAGACAAGCCGAATTCATCGTTGTAATAGCGCTCATTCAGATAATAAATGCCCGAACCTTCAATGGTTTCATATAGGGCGTTTTCTTTTTGCAATTTATCCCAAACGTTGGGGAAGACGTTCACGCTGTAACGCTGGGCTTTTTTCTTTGCGTCATACATTTCTTTTGGATCCCATTCACCGCAAAGTTTGGCAATGAGTTCCGCACCTTCGCCATACGGCACAATCACGGCATGTGTTGGCGCGTCAATAACTTGGAAAATACGTCCCGCACTTTTAAAAGACTGCATAAGTAACGGATACAAATCACGATTTCTCAAAATATCATTTTTTAGATAGCCACTAAATTTTGCACCTCTATTAAAGCAGTTATCGCTCAACCAATGCAGCAAACCATCATTTTTGGCTTTTTCATTTATGGGATACACCATTTCATTACTACGGTTGTAAAAATAATATTCAAAATATCGCTTCATCGCTTCTGGCTGCAAAATATCCTGCCCGGCAAAATCGCGAAACACGCGTTCGGCATGGGTTTTGCCTGCCTGAATATCGGGTAATATCCGGGTAAAATCCTGTTCCTGTAAATTCAGCACCCACACCTGCCCTTTGTCTTCCCTCTCGCCGTGCCGGTTGCAGCGTCCTGCTGCTTGGGCAATGCTGTCCAATCCGCCTAAGGCACGAATCACGCAAGCCATAGAAATATCCACGCCGGCTTCAATCAACTGGGTGCTGATGCAGATAACGGGTTTACCGTTTTTCAGACGAGCTTTGATGGTGTCAAAAATCGCTTTGCGGTGCGCCGCGCATTGATTAGTGCTGAGATGGAATAAGGCCTCGGGCGGCACATTCTGCCTTTGGGAATATTGATAAAGCTCCTGCGCCCATTTTTTGGTATTGACGATAAACAGGCAGCTTGGAGTCGTCTGAAACTGTTCCAGCAAGAACGCGCCTGCTTCTTCCACATTCCAGCCGCCTGCTTTTTCATTGAATCGGATTTCCACGCGCGATAAATTGGCAAACAATTTATTCAAATCCTGATGCTTGCCCATGATTTCGGCGTTTTCAGGCAACCTTAACAAACCGCGTGCGGTAATGCTCCCCCTCTTATCTTCAGGAAAATTCTGCAAACCCGATTCGCCGAGCAAAGGCTGCGTCGCCGTACACAAAATCGCCGTGCTTTTGCCAAATGTCGTCAGCCAGTTCAATACGTTGCAAAACAAATGTACGCATTTCACAGGCAGGGTTTGAATTTCGTCAAAAATCAGCACCGCATTGGTCATCGGATGGATGTGCCGCGCGCCGCGTGTGCCGCCGCCAAACCATGCGTCCAAAAACTGCACCATGGTAGTAAACACAATAGGCTTACCCCAGTTTTCGGACAGCAGTTTGTCCTGCCAGCTTTGTTTTTCAGGTTCTAAATTGGAATGGTGTTCAAGCACCCACTTCTCACATTCTGAACATTCTCTACATGAATGAAATTCACCATTGTCATCTTCTTTCAAATCTAAACAATAAATTTTACGAACTTCTTCCGCGTTTTGATCAATGATGGAAGTATAGGGAATGATGTAGATGATGCGGTCGAGATTGTGCTTTTGCGCATGATGCAGAGCGTAGCGCAGACTGGCCAATGTTTTGCCGCCACCGGTCGGTACTGTGAGCGTATAAATACCTTGAGAATCGGCTGCTCTTTTTAGGCAGTCGTCTGAAATTCGACGGCGAATTTCGTCAATAGGATAATAGTTTTCAAAACCTGCTAATTTGGCTTCCAATTTATCAATTGCTGATTGCCAATCTGGTTTTTTCGCCAAGCGGCGGACTTCTTTTTGCGCTTCCCGCTCAAAATCTGAGCTGTTGATACGGTCGGCATCAATCAGGCAACTGAATAGAAAGCGGATTAGGCAGCCGAGATAAAATTCTTTGATTTTATTATTGATTGTTTGATTGGAAAGAATCGGCTCCACCGCATTCCGCAGGCTGCGAACCAGATTTTCCCCTACCAATTCATATGCTTTTTGCAGAATAGCTTCATCGGAATTTTGCTCGCATTCCGCCAAATGCGTCAATTCGTCCTTTTTTTCAAACCGTTTTTTCCAAACGACGTTGCCTTCGCCGTCCAAACAGTCAATCAAGCCTTCGCCATGGTGTGAGGCAATACACAAACCTAATATCTGTCCACACAGTTCACCGATGCCCTTATCTTTAATTTCATCTCCATGTTTATTAGATTTATCAGATTTTCTCAATTCGCGGTAAACCCATTGCGCACCGGCGGTGGAATGATCCACCTTACTGCTGTTCGGTGTACTTTCTTCATCATCCAAATCAGGATTAAACAAACCGTTTTTATCGTGGATATATTTCTGGAATTTGCGGGAATATTTACCGAAATCGTGCATGAGTCCGAGTAACTCGCCCGCCTGATCTAAATCCAGCTTGGCTGCCAATAATTTGGCGATTTCGGCGGTTTCCGTTAGATGCGTTTGTAAAAATTGAGGCTGCCCGTCTGCTTTGCGGATATGGGCTATATAGTCGAAATTCACATCGATTCTCCAAATTTGAAATGCGCAAAATTTAACGAACAAGACATACAAATGGCTTGAGGTGTTGAGAAATCAAAAACCTGTGGAATGAGGTCGTCTGAATGACGGATAAAGGAGATAGTTAGGAATTTATGATGTTATTATTTTATTTGTTATAATTACCCAAACATAATACAGCATTTATAATAAATAACAATATCAATTTGACTATTTATGAGCAATGGAACAAATCAAACATGCCGAGATCACTCAAATGATGTAGATATAACGATGACTGGTTTCCAGACGACCTGCTTGACTTTGCCCCTACATTTGGGGTTATAGTTGATTGGATTTGAACTATGGCTTGCTTCTCTGCCTCATCCTGATTTTTATTAATTCATCACATTTTATTGGCTTTTAGACTCAATTCGTTTACAGAAAGGAAATCCTATGGAAACCCTTACCCTCAATATCGGCGGTATGACCTGCGGCGGCTGCGTGAAAAGCGTTACCCGTATTTTGGAAAACACGAAAGGCGTTGCGAAAGCCGAAGTCAGTTTGGAAAACAAAAATGCGGTCATTGAATTCGACCCTGCGAAAACCAATCCTGCCGCATTGATTGAGGCCGTGGAAGACGGCGGATACGACGCTGCTTTGTAATCCTCCGAGGTCGTCTGAAAATGTTTCAGACGACCTTTTGCTGTAGTGAAGTTCTTTTTTGTTTGATTTGCACCTTATGCCCGATTTCCTTCCCGTCCCACCAGCCGAACTGTGGCAGGCGACGCTTGAACACCTCCGCCTCTCCCTGATTACCCTGCTTTGCGCCGTCGCGCTTGCCGTGCCGCTCGCCGTATGGCTGGCGGACAAACGGCGTTGGGCGGAAGGCGTTTTGCAGGTAACCAATATACTGCAAACCATTCCGTCCCTCGCGCTGCTCGGTTTGCTGATTCCCTTTGTCGGCATCGGTTCGCCGCCAGTTTTGATTGCGCTAACGCTCTACGCCCTATTGCCGATTTTTCAGAACACCTATCTCGGTTTGAGCCAAATCGATCCTGCCATTAAAGAAGCGCACACCGCGTTCGGCTTGTCCCGTTGGCAGGCGTTGTGGCGTATTGAATTGCCGATGGCGCTGCCCGCCATGATTTCCGGCATCCGCACCGCGTCCGTATTGATTATCGGCACGGCAACACTCGCCGCGCTTATCGGCGCGGGTGGCTTGGGCAACCTGATTTTGCTCGGCATCGACCGAAACAACATGGCAATGACGTTTACCGGCGCGCTGCTGTCCGCCCTGCTCGCCGTACTGGTCAGCGGCGGCATCGGCATACTGCAAAAGTCGAAACACAAACTGCCGATTACCGCCGCCCTGCTTGCCATCCTTATCGCCATCGGTTTGGCACCGATTTTTCAAACGAACCCATCCGCACAAAAAATCACCATCGCAGGCAAACTCGGCAGCGAACCCGACATCCTCATTAATATGTACAAACAGTTGATTGAAGAAAATAATCCGCACGCGCAGGTGATGCTTAAACCCAATTTCGGCAAAACTTCATTTCTGTTCAACGCCTTAAACAGCGGCGAAATTGATATTTATCCCGAATTTACCGGCACTGTCCTTGAAAGTCTGGTCAAAGTCCCTGCCGAGCAGCAAAACCGCCGCCTTTCCCCCGAACAGACCTACCAAACCGCCAAAGACCTGCTTGCCCGACAACACCAGCTGACCTTTTTGCCGCCGATGGCATACCAAAACACCTACGCCCTCGCCGTCAGCCAAGACTACGCCGCTGCGCACGACCTGCACAAAATCTCCGACCTCAAACGCGTGCAAAACCAAATCCGCGCCGGATTTACCCTCGAATTTACCGACCGCGCCGACGGCTACAAAGGTTTGCAACAACACGGCATACAGTTTCGCCACCTCTCGACGCTCGAACCCGCCCTGCGCTACACCGCCCTGCTAAACGGCAAAATCGACCTCGTCGAAGCCTATTCCACCGACAGCGACCTCAAACAATACCGCCTCGCCGTCCTTTCAGACGACATCGCCCTTTTCCCCTCCTACCAAGGCGCGCCGCTGATGAAAACTGAGTTTGCCGAACAGCATCCCGACGTCGTGAACACATTAAACAAACTGGCAGGCAAAATCAGCGAAGCCGAAATGACTGAAATGAACTACCGCGTGAAAGTGGGCGGAGAAAAACCGGCAGACGTGGCGCGGGATTATTTACAAAAAAACGGTTTAATAAACGATAAGGGCAAATGATTCAGGTCGTCTGAAAAACGGTTTTCATTTTGTTGAAACAGATTTTCAGACGACCTTGGATTCGGATTTCAAGTGCAACACTATGGTACTAGTGGTTTGAACAGATTCAAGAATAAAAC